>JBFILE010000260.1:0-5763 GCA_041599855.1 Thermoplasmatota archaeon | reverse complement strand
GCGACCCACGCGATTCCGCCATGTTGGCGCCTCCGGGCTCGGACCCGCCCCCCACGACTTCAGCGCAACCGTTCCTTGAGCCGCGAATAGAACTGGTTCCGGAAGCGCACGAATCGCGCGCGGTGGGATGAGCCCGTCACCCGCAGCACCTCACCCGCCTGCATCTCGCGCTCGTACTGACCGTCCACCACGACGATGGGCTCCTTGTTGGGTTCCATCGCCTCGATGCAGACCTCCATCGATGTCGGGAGGACGATGGGGCGCGAACTCAGGCTGAACGGGGCGATGGGGACGATCGTGATCGCATCGAGGCGGGGGTCCACGATGGGCCCTCCCGCACTCATCGCATAGCTTGACGTTCCCGTGCTCGTGGATGCGATGAGCCCGTCCGCCCGCAGCTCGACGCTGGTCTGGCGCTTGCTCAGTCCCTCGGCTCCGGACCCTTCGTTCCAGCTCAGGTTGAGCTTGATGATCTTGCTCACGCGACCGGTTTTCACGACGGCGTCATTGACGGCATCCGGAAGCCGTTCATCGCCGAGTCGGACGGCGAGCTTCATGCGGCTTTCGAGGTAGTACTCGTGGGCCACGAGGCGGTCGAGGCCATCCATGAGCTCGATGGGGTCGATCTCGGTGAGGAACCCGAGTTCCCCGACGTTGATCCCGAACACGGGTGCGAGATTCTTCTGCATGGCGTACAGGATCGTGCCGTCGCCGCCTACGGTGACGATCACGTCCACCTTCATCTTCTCGAGTTCGCACGCTTCCGCGTCCACGAGATCATCCGCGATCGGTGGTTCCGCAAGAATCTCGGCCTTGCCGCGCAGGTGCTCGGCCACCATGCCCGCGATCTTGACACGCCGCGGTTCATCGCCCTTGGCCACGATGCCGACCCTCATGCCGGACGGCCTCCGAGGAGTGCAAGGGCTTCGCGACAGGTGGCGGCCGTGAGGGCCGCCCGGTTCTGGAGGTCGAGACGCATGTCGAGGTCAGCGCCGTCGGAGCCGACCACGATGCCGCCTGCTTCGCGCACGATGAGCGCCGCGGCCGCGATGTCGGTGACGCGCAGGACTTCGCGGGGAAAATGGTACATCTCGACGGCTCCGTGGGCGACGAGGCTCATTTCGAGGGCGGACGCGCCCATGGACCGCACGTTGAACGAACCGGTCGCGGCGAGGTCCATCGCCCCTTTCCCGCCGAAGCGTCCGAAGCTCGTTGCAACGACCACGTCCTTCGCATCGAACGCGGGCACATGGATGGGGGCGCCGTTGAGCTTGGCGCCCACGCCCTTCGCGGCCACGTATTCGTCGCCGGTTGCCAGGTTCAGGACGAGGCCGGCTTCCACGGTGGACAACGTGTCGCCGTCCGCGACAGCGAGGCTCGTGCAGTAGAACGGGATGCCGCGGATCGCATTCGTCGAACCATCGACAGGGTCCGCGACGAGGACCCGCGCTCCGCCTCGGTCCACGTGCCCGGCCTCCTCGGACAGGAGGTTCATGTCAACGCCGGAATCCTTGAGCACTTCGAGGATCGCCTTCTCGGCGATGTCGTCCACGCGCTCCGTGCCGGTGCCGTCCGCCCCCATGCCGAGGTGCTCGCCGTAGGTCGCCGGGTCCACGTCCCTGAGGGCACGTTGGACGGCCGTGGCGGCGCGGCGCAGAAGGATCACGTCAGGGTGATCATCGAGGGGCATTGCGCGACCCATGGAGGGCCGCCGCCATAAAAGCGGTGGCTATGGTGCAAGGGGCCCGCGAACGCCGCGAACGCGCGACCCACGGCATTCAGCGGTAGCGCGCGCGTGCCTCGTCGATGGCCTTCCGCAGTTCCGCCGTCGTCAGGCTGTTCTCGCCGTGCTCGCGGGCGACGCCCTGCACTTCCTTTGCGAGGCTTTCCGGCTTCCACCGCGTGAGATCCGTCGTGCCGTCCACGCCGGCGTGGGCAAGGATGCCGGCACCCTGGGGCGCGAGGGACGTGCTCATGAGGAGGTCCGCGGTCCGTTGCCAGACGCGGACGACTTCGAGACGGGCGCCCGTGGCCTGCGCGACGGCCCGGGCATCCGCGACGGCCAAGGCACGGCCGTCCATGATGCCGAGGCTTTCGAGGGCGGCCACCTGTTCGGGCTCCAACGCGGCGACGTCACTGAAGGGAATCCTCCGGGATTCGTCGACAACGGCCGCCGCGTCGATGGCTGCTGCGTCCTTCCGGATGCCGATGGAGGAGGCCACGACCCGTTCCTTCGCCGCCTGCTCGCGGGGACTCATGGACCCGGGGCCCGTCTCGGCAGGATCGTCGACAGGCTCGGAAATCTCCAGGTTCCATCGATCGCCAGGTGGCTGCTCCCGGGAATCCCCGCGAGCGCTCGGCATCGAGGCCGCACCGGCCCGTGCAGCACCGGTTGCAGCGACACCGTCCCCAGCCGCCTCCGGCACGGAGTCCGCCTGCGACCCGCACGCATAGCACCGGGCAGCTTCGGCAGGCATCGGGCGCCAGACCCGGAAAGCCGTGCTGCATTCCCGGCACCTGAAGCGCTGCCCCGGGTCCCCGAACACCTCCCGCGGCGACGCAAGGCGAAACACCTCGCCCCCCGCGATTCCGCGGTGCACGATGAAGGCGCCGCGGGATGCATACGCGACGCCCATCTTGTGGACGGCGGTGTCCTTCAAGGTCGTGAAGCGCTCGATCTCGCGACCACCGTCCGCGTCCCGCAGGAGGTCGCGGGCCCACGCAGGCACAGTCGGGTTCAGGGTCACACGGGGACTCTTGTCGGCCGGGGGTTGTCGGTTGTGGTACGGGGGTCCGTGGGAGGGCCGAACGGGGGTAGTGCCCTACGCAGGGAAATCGTCCCGCGAGGGGTCGCCGTACGGGGGAGGCGGAGGAGGCCAACCGGCTGCCCTCGCTCGCCCCTGTCCTCGGCGGCTTGGTTGCCTGCGGCGCGGGTGCCGGGTGGGGTGCGGGTCCCGATCGAGACCCGATTCCGCGACTCCACGACCCCTCCGGACCCCCCTTGGCCCCTCGGGCCCCCACGATATTATTAAAAGAGGCACCGGGTATCCGCGCCCCGTAGGAGTCCCCTCTCATGAGTGTTACCCAGGCGGAAGTGCGCCAACTCAAGGAAGGCCGCTTCATGGTGGTCGATGAGGAGCCGGTCAAGATCCTGTCCATCAAGACCTCGAAGCCCGGCAAGCACGGAGCGGCGAAGGCCCGGATCGATTGCGTCGGCCTGTTCGACAACCAGAAGCGCAGCGTCGTTTACACGGTCACGGACAAGATCAAGGTCCCGATGATCGACAAGCGGAAGGCCCAGATCGTGGCCCTCACCGGCGAAACCATCCAACTCATGGACCTTGAGACGTACGACACGTTCGAGCTTCCCCTCCCCACGGGCGAGGAAGCCGCGGAACTCAAGGACATCCAGGCCGGGAACGAGCTCATGTACATGGAAGCCATGGGCCGCCGGAAGATCACCCGGGTCGACTGATCGTTCTCGAGAGGAATTCCCGTGGACCATCGGCAGACTCCGGATACGGCTCCCTACCTCGGGGGTCTTGAGGAACGCACCGTCCACCGGTATCCCCCATACTTCGCGGACGCGGACGCTGATTTCGACGCCAGCCGCTTCGTGATCATGGGGTTCCCCTATGATCGCACGGTGAGCTACCGTTACGGCACGAAGCTCGGGCCGGACGCGATCCGCCAAGCCGCCTGGAACCAGGAGCGCCTGAACCTCAGGAATGGCGCGGACTTCGCGACCATCCCCGTCCACGACCTCGGGAATCTCGAGATCTCCGAACTTTCCCCGGACAAGATGTTCGAGGCCATCAAGGCCGAGAGCCGCCGCGTCGTGCAGGCGGGGAAGTTCCCCATCGGCCTCGGCGGCGAGCACTCGACGAGCCCCGGACTCGTCCACGCCCTCGCGGAGAAGTATCCGGACCTCCGCATCATCCAACTCGATGCCCACCTCGACTACCGGGCCGAATACGGCGGGTCACCCCACAACCACGCGTGCGCCATTGCACGCATGGTGGACGCGGTCGGAACCGGCCGCATTGCGGGAATCGGGATCCGGAGCGCCGAGGACGTGGAACTCGAAGCCGCCAAGAAGGACGGCCACGTGTACTACACGTCGTTCGACGTGGAGCGCGAAGGCATCGGGCGCATCCTCGCCCGGAGCATGGAACGCATCGGCGTCGGACCCACGACGCCCGTGTACATCACCCTCGACATCGACGGCATCGACCCCGCGTACGCACCTGCGACCGGGACCCCGGAGCCGTTCGGCCTGACACCGTGGGATGTCCTGAAGACGATCACGCGCCTCGGCAGTCAACTCGTCGGGTTCGACGTGAACGAGGTGTCCCCGGCATGGGATGGCGGCAACACCGCGGCGCTCGCGGCGCGCATCGTGCGCGAAGTCATCTCCGAAGTCTGGATGAAACAGGACGCGGGTGCGTAGGCGTGAACTTCCGCGAGCGGGTCCTGCTTGCACAACGCACGCGCGATTCCAGCCTCGTGGTGGGGCTGGATCCCGATCCGCAGCATTTCCCGGGGGGCCAACCCACCCTCGAAACCATGCTGGAGCGCACGGTCACGGTTCTTGAAGCGACTGCGGAAAGCGCGGTCGCGGTGAAACCCAACAGCGCGTTCTTCGAACGATTCGGCGGCGCCGGCTTCGATGCACTCACCGAGGTCACGGCGCGCGCGCAGCGCCTCGGGCTCCTTGTGATCCTTGATGCGAAACGCGGTGACATCGGGAACACGTCCCGCGCGTACGCTGACTGGGCCTTCGACGTGGTGGGGGCGGATGCCATCACCGCAAGCCCGTACATGGGCCACGATTCCGTGAGAGCATTCCTCGAACGCCCCGACCGAGGGTGCTTCCTCCTTTGCCGGACGTCGAATCCGGGCGCCCGCGATTTCCAGGATCTCCTCGTGGACGGCGCGCCGCTCTACGAGCACGTGGCGCGCGTTGCAGGGAAGGAATGGAACGCGCACGGGAATGTGGGACTCGTTGCGGGCGCAACGTACCCTGATGACCTCGCCCGCGTGCGGCAGGCGGCAGGCCCCGACGTGCCCCTCCTGATTCCGGGGGTGGGCGCGCAAGGCGGCGATGCTGCCGAAGCGATCGCCCGCGGCGGCAACGCCGACGGCCTCCTCGCCCTTGTGAATGTGGGCCGAGCCATCTTCAACGCCGAGGACCCCGGCGCGGCTGCTCAAGGCTATCGAACCGCGCTTTCGCGGTGAAGAACAGGGCCACGCGGCGTACCGAGGCACAGGGCGCGGGCGTCACTTCCTGAACAGCCGGTTCACGAGCCGCGTCAGGAGGCCGACGGGTCCGGATGATGGCGCATCTCCCGACGAAGTCGCCGGCGACTCCCGGTTGCCGGACGCCGTGTTCTCCGTCGCATCCACGGAGGTGACACGAGGGACGGACGACGCAGTTGACGCGTCGGTGACGGGAACGGATACGGTGCGTTCCGGTTCCGGCACGTCGAATCCGGTGGTCGTGGGCGGCGCCTGCAGCACATCGTCCTCGTCGGATTCGCGGTCCATGGGGGATCGCGCGACGGACGCTGCGAGGTCCACGGCCTTGACCACGGTCGAAGGGGACATCCGCTCCGGAGCCGGGGCCGGAGTCGTCGGGGCCTCAATCGGCGTGGGCGGTGCCATCGCAACGGGCGCGGGAGGCGTCGGCTTCGCGGTCGTCTTCGCAGTCGTCTTCGCGGCAGGCTTCGCCGTCGCCTTCACGGACGGCTTCACGGTGGGCTT
>JBFILE010000259.1:0-5819 GCA_041599855.1 Thermoplasmatota archaeon | reverse complement strand
TGCCCCGGCCCCGTGCGTGCGTCAGTGTTCGTACGCTTCCCGCATGGTGACGACGGGGCGCGGGCCCCACGTGATCGTCCGATCGAAGTCCTCGTACAGCAACGCCGCCGTCTTCCCGGCCGCGCCCGGCAGCGGGTCGTGATGGTGCGTCCCCATGTGGGAGAAGTACCCTTGCCCTTCGGCGCCCCAGTGGGTGCCGCCCTCGGACATCAGGTCAAGCGCGACGGGCGTGAAACCTCCGTCATCGTTCGCGTGCTGGAACCAGAGGCGCACGTGGCTCGCACCCATGTCGCCGAGGGCCTTCTTCCGGAAGATGGAATCATACTCGCCGTTGTGGTCCGTGGCCATGCGGATGCGGAATGCGTCATCGGCCATGGTTTCCCACGACGCCGTCGAGGCCGTCGCGTGGATGCCGCCGGCCATGAGGGCCGCGTGGATGTCCGCGTCGTCCGTCGCAACCACGGTCACGAGGTAGTGATGGGTCGGGGCATCATCGCTGAACGTCGGCTTCTCCACCTTCATGCCGACAAATCCCACGTGGATGCCGGTGCGCGCCTCACCGTTCACGACCCACCCTTCGCACATCATGGTCGCGTGGTAGTTCCCCATGGTGTTCCCCTCGGCCGGTACGGGGTTCATGGGGTCTGGGATCTCGCTGTACGTGAACTGCTCGCCGACGTCGCCGATGATGTCGGCGGGCGTCCACGGCGTCGGCAACGGGTTCAGGAACTTCGGGTGCACGCTGTGGCCGCCGCCTTCCCGGCACCCGGTCGCCGACACGTTCAGCACCGGCAGATCCGATCCGGCACCGCTGCCGCCCGAGGGCGCGCCCGAGCCATCGGCCAGCGCATCCACGTCGCCCGCCGAGGTGGGGTCGTCGGCCACACATCCCGCGCCGAGGACCGCCACCATCACCGCCACCATCGTCCACGCCTTCCCACGCATGGTGGCGGCACCGTCGTCCGGCGCACTTGAGCGTTGTTGCGCGGGAAGCGTCAAGAGCCGGCACGCCTTTGGGCCACACGTGAGCGAGGACGAAACCCGGTTTGCGCCCCAGTTGCAAGCGTACCGCCGCGCCAAGTGGGCGGAACTCTCGGACGAGGGCGAGGCGCGACTCCGGCTCGAACTTGCGCGGCTTGAGCACTGGCTCGCCCAATCCGCCGCGCGGAACAAGGCCATCGAGGATGGTGACGAGGACGCGGCGTGGTTCGGCGTGCGCGAGATGGAGGTCGACGGCGGCTTCCGGGAAGCGAAGGCGAGGGTCCTTCGCGAGATCCTGCTTGAAGTGGCAGCTGCGCGCGAGGGTGCCGGGCGATCCGGTCCGTCCTGAGCGGAATCGTCAAGACGCGCGCCGCACAGGGGTCCCATCCGGCGGAGGCTGGAGCCGCCGCGTGCCGGTGCAATCACTCCGGCGGAATCGCGTCCTCAAGGCCCGCCGGAACCGCGTCGTATCCCATGCGCTTCAGGAACTCGGCCCGGCCCGGGAGGGCGTAGGCGCGGGCGAGGGTGGCCACCACCTGCCCGTCACGGTCCACCGCATCCGTCTCGACGCGGGCTGTTGTGGCGGAATGCTCCACGAGGCGGCCGCGCACGGTGAGCGGCTCCCCCGTCGCAACCCATCGTTTCAGGCCGAGGGCGCCGGTTTCCACGGGCAATCCCACGCGATCCAGGTTGCCGTAGAGCGTCCAGTTCGCGGTCTCCGTCAGGGCAAGGTAGAGGAACGCGGAATGGAGGCGGCCCGGCCACCCCTCGTGGGCGGCGGACGCCGTGAAGTCCGCTTCCACGTGGGTCCCTGTCCGCCGGAATGCGAGGCGCAGCCCGTGGAGGTTAGCGGGGCCGCATCCCACGCAGGCGTTCCGCTCATCGTTCGCCAACATCCTGTCGCTCATGACGAAGGGACCGGGCGGGTCGACAAAACCATGTCGGTCCGGGAGGGCCCGGATTCCGCGGTGGAACGGACGCAGGCACGACGGATCGTCGGCGGCGGGCCCATGTGTGGGGGAGCGGCGGATGCTGCGGCGGTGCGCGCGGGTGCCATGCCACCGGTGCCGGGCCCTGCGGGGGTTCACGCGGGTCGGAATCGCAGCGCGCTCCAGACCTCGTCGAGGCTGACCTGCCGGACGGGCCGTACCCCTTTCCCTTCAAGAAGGCGCCACAGGATGTCGCGGTTCAGGTCGGTGCCCAACTGTTTCGCCTTCGGGTACGCGATCCACGCGATGGCGTCCCGTCGGGCCGCTTCGAGGGCAGGTGCCGCGTTCGGTTCCAACTCGGCGGCGGAACGTACGAACACGAGGATCGCAGCGGCATCAGGCTCGTCCGAGACGGGGGCATCAAGGGTAAGGCCGTCGGGCGCATGCAGGACCCGCAGGGCCATGCCGTCCTTCAGGTTCAGCTTCTTCGCGTGGGACATGGATCGCCCCCAAGGCGGGGTCCGCATGTATGGGTTTGGCCTCGTGGCGAAATCCTCATCCATTGCCGCGCGATGGCTGGGTCCGATGTCGCCAGCCGTGAAGGGTATGGGAATCGTCAGCCTCCATGTGACCGATTTCGACCGCGCCCGCACGTTCTACGCCAAGGCCTTCGGGCTCAAGGAGCGCAGCGCCATGGCGGACGCGAAGTGGGCCGAGTTCGAGGTGCCGGGTGCATCCGCCATCGGCATCCATGGCTGGGAATCCGGGTGCAAGGCCGCGGGAGGGCGCCCGCCCGGCACCGTCACCGGCATGATCCTCGAAGTGGCGGACGCACGCGCCTTCGCCGATCACGTGGTCAAGAGCGGCGGGAAGCTCACGGACCCCATCGAGAAGATGCCATGGGGGCCCCTTGGTGGCACCGTCGCGGACCCGGATGGGAACGAGTTCGTCATCTCGGAAGCGATGGGGGAATAGGTCGGGAACCCGAGGAGGCCAGGAACGGAGGGGGTCGGGAGCGGGAGGAGGTCGGGGGCGGGCGGAGGCCGGGGCCGGGAGCGGCGCCGGCTCACCCCACCGGGTCCGGGGGCGGAGGCGGGGCTCCCGTGGCCGCCATGAGCCGCGCCCGCACCGCGCCCACGAGATAGATGCTGCCAAGGACCACGATGATGTGGGCCGCGGAGGCCCGCGCCGCCGCCATCGCATCATCGAGTCCGGGGGCCGTCTGGACCCGGCCCCGCACGCGCATCTTCCGGTCCCGGGTCAATGCGCCGGTCAAGGCGTCTGCGACGGCGGTCGCGGGAATGGCCCGGATCGGGGGTTGGGACGCGATCCACGTGACTCCGCCGGAACCCACTGTTCCATCGGCTTGGACCAGTGCGTCCAACGCCGCGACCATGGTCGCCGGATCGCGACCTTCGGAGAATCCCAAGATGGCGGTCACCGGATGTCCCTTGCAAAGGCGCGCAATCACGGGAGCCACGGCAGCGATTCCTTCCGGATTGTGCGCCGCATCGAGGAGCCACGTGGCAGGCCCTGCCGGGTCCACGATCCCTTCGAGCCGCGCCGGCCACCGCACCCGGGCAAGGCCGAGGCGGATCGCAGCTTCGTCGAACCCCAGGTGTTCGGCGACGGCGACGGCAAGGGCGGCGTTCACCGCCTGATGCCCGCCCACGAGCCCGATCTGCACGTCCGCGTATTCGTGGCGTCCCACGTGGAGCGTCGCATGCTGGGATGTGAGGGTTTCGCGCATGGGGGTGGTGAGCAGGTCACGTCCGAGGACTGCGGAGCGGGCACCTCCCGCCGCGGCTCGCGCATCCACTTGCGGATCGTCCACGCCCGATGCGAGGAGGCCGCCGGCATGGGTGATTCCGAGTTTCTCGCGGAGGCGCTCGGCGGGCGTCGCGCCGAGAACATGCGCATGGTCGCTCCCCAGGGACGTGAGGACGGCGGCGCGGGTCCGCGGCAGCACATTCGTGGAGTCGAGCCGTCCGCCGAGGCCCGCCTCCACGACTGCGAGGTCCACGCGCTCCCGTGCGAAATGCAGGAACGCGGCGCACGTGAGCACGTCGAATGCCGTCGGCGTCGGAGGTGCGCCGATGGCGGTGGGCGCGGTGATCCGTTCCCGGACCTCCTCCACGAGGCGGCCCACCGCGTCGTCCGGAAGGGCGTTGCCGTCGACCTGCACCCGCTCGCCGTAATGGACGAGATGCGGGCTCGTGTAGAGGCCGGTGCGGAGGCCGCCTTCGCGGGCGATCCGCTCGATCATCGCCGCCACGCTGCCCTTGCCGTTGGTCCCGACGATGTGGACGGCATCGAAGGCATGCTGCGGGTCGCCGAGTCGCGCGAGGAACCCGTGCATCCGGGTCGCGGATGAGGCCTCGGCCGGGAGGCGCGGCAGGGATTCCACCCAGCGGATCCAATCCGGTTCCGGCGCGTCATCCACGGAGCCCGGACCGCACGCCCACGACTTGGCCCTGATGTATCTCCTTGTAGCTTCACGAGGGTTCTTGAACGATTCCGCGACTCCCCGCCGCGTGCCCGACCCCCGCACCCGCGCCGCCGAACGCATCGCCGACAAGGCCGCCCGGGAAGCCCGCGCCGCCGCCGCCCGCGGCGACACCGGCCCCGCCATGAAGCCCGGGACGGGCCGGGTCCGCCAACTCCTCGCCGCAGTCGACCATCCCGAACGCAGCCTCGCCGTGATCCACGTCGCCGGCACCAACGGGAAAGGGTCCACGTGCACCTTCATCGCCCACGCCCTTCGCGCGGCGGGCCGACGTGTCGGCGTCTTCACGAGTCCGGCGCCGGGCGGCATCGACGAGAGCATCACCATCGACGGGGCCCCCGCGGACGCCGCCGTCATCGATGCCGTGTGGGCCCGCATCGAGCCCGTTCTCAAGGATGCGGATGCGAGCGCATTCGAAGCCGAAACCGGGCTCGCCCTCGGCGTCTTCGCCGCCGCCGGGGTCGATGTTGCCGTCATCGAAGCCGGCCTGGGCGGCGAGAACGACGCCACAAACGTCTTCGCGAAACCCCTCACAACGGTCATCACGAACGTGACCCTGGAGCACACCGCGATCCTCGGGACCGACGTGGGCGCCATCGCCCTCGACAAGGCCGGCATCCTGCGGGCCGGCGTGCCGTTCGTGACGGCGTCCACAGGCGACGCGCGTGACGTGCTCATGGGCGCGGCCGACGAGATCGGCGCGCCGTTCCATGCTGTCGACGACCTTGAGGTCACGGTCATCGAGGCACGTTCCGACGGCTCGCGATTCAGCGTGACGGGGCTCGGCGGATGGGATGGTGAATATGCCATCCGTCTCGCGGGCGCCCATCAGGTGATGAACGCTGCCGCAGCACTCACCGCGCTGTCCGTGCTCCCCGCCCCACTCGCGCCGTCGCGGGACCCCGTTGTTCGAGGCTTCGCGGACGCGACCATCCCGTGCCGCCTCGAATGGCTCCCCACGAAACCCGGTCGCCCCCGAATCCTCGTGGACGGGGCCCATAATCCTGCAGCCGTCCGCGCCCTCGTCGAGTACGTCACTGCGCAAGGCCTGAAGCCGGTCATCCTGTTCGGCGTCCTGGCGGACAAGGAGTACGTTCCGATGGTGGAATCGCTCGCCGCTGTCGCCCAGGCGGCCGTCGTCACCCAGCCTCCGCACCCGCGGGCATTGGCGGGCCGCGAATCCGCGCGCGAGTTCAGCCGCACCGGGGCCGTCGGCATGGTCGTCGACGGGATCGACCACGCCCTCCGCACCGCCCTCGGCCAGGCCGGGGAGGACGGGGTCGTGCTGGTCACCGGCAGCCTTGCCCTGGCAGCCGACGTGCGGGCCCGAATTCTCGCGGTCCTTGCCGCGTGAACGGAGGGGCTGGGTTGCCGGCGACCCTGCCGGGCCATGCGTGGTCGTT
>JBFILE010000258.1:0-5830 GCA_041599855.1 Thermoplasmatota archaeon | reverse complement strand
ATCGCCCCGACGAGGGCCCGCGCAGATCCGGGTCGCCGCACGCCCGTGATGGATTCAACGGCGGCGCAGGGCAGCTACTGCGGGCGCGGCAGGGCCGGCGGGGGCAGCGGGCTCGGCGGCGCAGGGCAGCCACTGCGGGCGCGGCAGGGCCGGCGGTGGAAGGCGCAACGGCGCACCGCCCGTCGCGATCCGCCCTCATATCGGTCGCCTTTGCACCCCTTCACGGCGTGAGTCGCCCGGGATCGGATCCTTCCCAACCCGCGGTGACAAGGCGTCGACTATTACCTTCCGCATGCACCTTGGGGTATCCACCGGGAGTTGCCGCCCGGTCAAACGCTGGAGAGTCGTTGCCCAATGAGACCCATAATGATCCTGATCACCGCGCTTGCGCTCCTGCCTGCCTTCGCCGTTGCCGCGGCGGACGAAACCGCCCCCGAGGGCGGATCCCACGAACACAAGGAAGCGCCGCCGAGCGCGACCCTCGACCTGTCCCGATGGGGCAAGGGAATCTACTACCTTGACGGAACGGAACTCTGGGAGGAAGGGAACAAGATGGCTTCCCTCCAGCGCCAGCCGTTCATCGCCTACGGAAAGGCGTACGCGGCTGACACGCGTCTTCTCGCGTGATGCCCCGGTTCAAGATCGGATCCGCATTCACGGTGGACCGCCGCGTCCCGGACTCCCGGGTCGCGGCGTGCTTGCCGATCGATCGCTCATCCGACCCGGCCCGGGATCCGTCCGCCAGCGCGCGGACGGCTCCTGCCAGCGTCCTTCAGACAATCCTCTGATCGGGGACCCCTCGCCAGCTCCCTGCCCAACTCCCTTTGGCGAGGATCCCCCAGCTTATCCTCCACGCGATTCGCCGGGATGTGGCCCCGGCCCTCCGAGCATTCCTTCCGTCTCCCTTCTTCCCTCCTTGCCTGATGCGTGATCGCTCACGACCGGCTCGCCCGCAACGCGTCGACGAGGGACGCGAGGGCACGTCCCCGGTGGCTGAACCGGTTCTTCTCCTCGGCCGGAATCTCGCTGAACGTGCTTCCGTCCCCATCGTCCGGAATGAAGATGGGATCGAATCCGAACCCGTGGTCGCCGACCCGCGCCTCGTGCGCGATGGTGCCTCGGCATTCCCCTTCGAAGAACCGGGAGCGGGCACCGTCCCAGTAGCCGAGGACGGCCCGGAACCTGGCGCGGCGATTCGTTTCCCCGGCGAGAAGGTTCAGGATTCCGGGGACCCCGATTGTGCTGAGGGCGTGGGAGGAATAGACGCCGGGGAAGTCGCGGAGCGCGTCCACGAACAGCCCCCCGTCGTCGATGAGGACCGGTGCGTGGTCCGCGACGCCGAGCGCCTGCCGCGCGGCCGCGAGCTTGGCTTCGGCGACGGTCCGCAGGTCCGTGGCCTGCACTTCCACGATGGGAAGCGGGGTCGAGTCCACGCGGAATCCCAGGGGCTCGAGGTAACGGGATGCCTCCCTGACCTTGCCCTTGTTCCCGGTGACGAAGCGGATGCGTGTCATCTCGGGGGTTCCGGTCGATTTCGCGGACGGGTGTGCCGACCCGGCGTCGGGTTCGTGAGCCGATCCGGTCGCAAAATCCGACGAGGATTCGGGGGCAGGATCACGCGGTGCGGCGGCGCTCGTGGGCGTCGTCGATCGCAGGGGGGTTCGCTCCGGGGACCCTTGGGCCATGGCCGGGAAACCGGATGCGGGTGGAAAGCCTTGCGGCGCCATTTCTTCGCGGCCGTCCCGTGAAGGGGTCAAGCATTTAATACGGAACCTTCCATCCCCGACGAGAACGGTCGGCAGCCCCCCGATTCCCGGGGCGCGGGCCGACCCGGTGTGGTCCCATGTCCTCGAACGATTCCCCCGCGAAGGCGAAGCCCAGGAACCCGGATGCCGCAAGAACGGCGGAGGAATTCGCGCGGTGGGAATCGGAGACCCTCGCCACGGCGCTCGCCCGCCACCCGGAGCGGCTGGAGGAGTTCACGACAGTGTCGTCGCGCCCCGTGAAGCGCCTGTACGGCCCGTGGGATGTTGCGGACCTTGACTACGAGAAGGATCTCGGATTCCCGGGGGAATTCCCGTTCACCCGCGGCGTCCAGCCCACCATGTACCGCGGCCGCCTATGGACCATGCGCCAGTTCGCGGGCTTCGGCACGGCGGACGAGACGAATGAGCGGTTCAAGTTCCTGCTCTCGCAGGGGCAGACCGGGCTCAGTGTAGCGTTCGACTTCTGCACGCTGCAGGGGTACGATTCGGATCATCCGTTCAGCGAGGGCGAAGTCGGCAAGGTCGGTGTCGCCATGGACAGCCTCGGCGATTTCGAGACCCTGTTCGACGGCATCCCCATGGGCGACGTGACCACGTCCATGACCATCAACGGCCCCGCCGCGATGATCTGGGCCATGTACCTTGGGGCCGCCGAGAAGCAGGGCGTGCCCTTCGACCGCCTCGGCGGAACCATCCAGAATGACATCCTGAAGGAGTACCAGGCGCAGAAGATGTTCATCTTCCCTCCTGCCCCATCCCTCCGGCTCGTGCTCGACACGTTCGAGTACGGGTACAAGCACGTGCCGCGGTGGAACACGGTGTCGATCTCGGGGTACCACATCCGGGAAGCGGGGTCGACGGCGGCGCAGGAACTCGCGTTCACCCTCGCGAACGGGATGACGTATGCGCGCATGGCGAAGGACCGCGGCATGGATCCGGACAAGTTCGCACCGCGCTTGTCCTTCTTCTTCAACGCCCACAACGATCTCTTCGAGGAGATTGCGAAATACCGGGCGGCGCGCCGCATCTGGGCGCGGTTCATGCGGGACGACATCGGCGCGAAGGATCCGCGGTCGTGGTGGCTCCGTTTCCACACCCAGACGGCCGGCGTGTCGTGCACGGCGGAGCAGCCCGAGATCAACATCGTGCGCACGACCGTGCAGGCCCTCGCAGCCGTCCTCGGCGGCACCCAGTCCCTGCATACGAACAGCTTCGACGAGGCCCTCGCGCTTCCCACCGAGAAGGCGGTGCGGATCGCCCTTCGCACCCAACAGATCCTCGCCCATGAGTCGGGTGTCGCGAACACGATGGATCCCCTCGGCGGATCCTACTATGTGGAAGCCCTCACGGACACCATGGAGGAGGAGGCGAACAAGTACTTCGACCGCATCGAGGCCATGGGCGGCGTCGTCGCGGGAATCGAGAAGGGCTTCTTCCAGCGGGAGATCGCGGACTCCGCGTACAAGTTCCAGAAGGATGTCGAGAAGAAGGACCGCATCATCGTCGGCGTCAACGAGTACCGCATCAAGGAGGAGCCGCCGGAGATCCTCAAGATCCCGCCCGCGCTCGAGGTGAAGCAGTTGAAGCGCCTGAACGCCGTGAAGGCGAAGCGGGACGCGAAGACCCTGGACGATTCCCTGCATGCGCTCACCGTTGCATGCGAAGGCGATGCGAACCTGATGCCGTTCCTCCTTGACGCGGTGCGCGCGTACGCGACCGTGGGCGAGATGCGCGCGGCGATGGTCAAGGTGTACGGGGAGTACCAGGAAACCGCGATGTTCTGAGGGTCGCGGGCGGATCCCCGAAGTTGCGACTGGGGGGCGGCCCGCGCACGACCCCCGCCAATCCTTCCCCGGCCCTGCCCGGCCCGGGATCACGGGAGCGCGACCGTGAACTTGGGCGAGAGCCCCATCTCCCCGCCCCATCGCACTTCGACCTGGAACTTCCCGTCCGTGTCCCACCCGTCGTTCCAGATGGTGTCGTACGGCCAGTCGAAGGTGACGATCCGCGTTTCGCCGGGCGCAATCGTGGGCGGACCGTGGAACAGCACCTCGATGTACTGGATGTCGAAGGGCCATGCCTCCGGAGTGAACTCCTCGACCGTCACGTGCATGGTGCGTCCGCCCACAACCGCCGCCGGCGCCGTGGCCGGATTGTGGATGGTGACCGTGAACGACGGGAACGGCGCATTCGCCCCGCGCGGGTAATGCATCTGGGACGGCGCCACGTCCACGGTCAGGTTCGTGGGTCGGAACTCGTACACCTCGATCTGCCCGAAGCTCGCGACAAGGACGTGCGGGAACAGGCTGCGCAGGCGATCGAAGTAGTCGGCTCCGTCGCCATGGTCCCGATGGTACGGGTCCTCGACGAGGTAGCGCCCGCGGCCGCTTGCCACGAGATTGATCTTGGATTCATCGCTCCGGAACCGGTCGTACACGGGCACGTCCGGGCAATAGTAGCGGATCGCGTATCGGTTCAGGAGGCTCCCCATGACTCCCTCATGGGGGGCGGCGCGGTCCGTCCGGATGAAGGCGCAGACCTCGTCGTAGCCTCCGCCGTACGGGTGCCACTTGCTCGTTGTGAACGCCATGGCATCGGTGGCGCTGGCGGTGACGCCCGGTGCGGCGACCGCGATGAGCGCCATTGCGGCGACCCCTACCGGAGCCACCTTGGTCCGGGGGTTCCCGATGGCCCGCCATGGCCATGGGATCCCGTTGGCCGCCCACTTTCCTGCAGTGGCAAGCAGGTCGCCTGCGGCAAGAAGGAGGAACGGGAGAAGAGGAGTCATGTAGAACCACATCTTCCGCGCGCTCATGCTGAAGAACAGGAAGATGCCGATGGCAAGGAGGGGGATGAGGAGGTCGCCCGGTCGGCCACCGTACCCGCGCGGCATCACGTACCGCACGAGCGCCACGACGATGCCGGCGATTCCGAGGTGGATGATCGGCGCCCCCACCCTGTCGAGGAGGTTGTCTTCCCCGACAAGGTAGCCGTTGAATGGGCTCGTGGGCTGATGGATGTCCCCGGAGACCCGGCCGAGTTGCCATTCGAGCTTGGCGGTCCACGCATCCCATGATCCGGCGCCGGCAAGGATGGCAAGGTAGGCGGCGACGAGGACGACCACGATGCCGGAAGCGGCACCTACCCGGATGAGCCCGGCACGGTTCGTGAAGAATCCCGTGATGCCGTCCGTCCGCGCGATCCATTCCTTCCACGAGGGGGCCTGGAATCGTTCGCGGACCAGTTGGAGGACGACGAATGCGAGGAGGAAGGCGGGAATCAGGATCCCGGGGAGTTTTGCGAGGACGGTGGCACCGATCGCAAGGCCGAGGAAGATGGCATCGCGGACGGTGCGGGTCCGGGTGAGGCGGAGGGTAAGCCATGCTGCGAAGGTGGCCATGGTCGCAAGGGGGATGTCGAGGAGGACGATGCGACTCACGTGGACGTGCATGGGCGTGATGGCGACGAGGGCGGCACCGATTGCGCCCGTCCATGGCCCGCGCGCTTCGCGGCCGAGGAGGTACACGGCAAGGACGCCGAGGACGCCGAACGCGGCCGGCACCATCTTTGCGCCCATGGTGGGGTCCGGGAGGATGGCCAGTCCGATGGCCATCATGTACAACACGAAGGGCGGTTGGCTGACGAAGGGCACGTCCCGCGCCGGGTTCAGGGAATAGTAGATGCGAAAGGGTTCGTCGATGAGGTTCCGGGCGATCATCGCGTATTCGGCGCCGTCCCCGTAAAGGGCGGTCTCACCGAGGAGCCGGAACCTGAGCCAGGTACCGACGATGATCGCGAGGCCAAGGACAACAAGCGGCGCACGGATACGATGGAAAATGTTCGCGAGGCCACGCACCACGGCACGGAACGAGGGGGATCCGAAAACAGGGTTTTGGATCAGGATGAAAATGGTTTCCGGGATTCGTGGCCATGGGCCCGCGAGCGGCGCCGGGGGACCCCCGGTAGTGCCCACTTAAGCCGCAGTCCACGGCGAGGCGTCGATTGTGCCGGGGTGGCGGAGCGCGTGGAATCAAGAGGAGGGGTGCAACCCGTCGCCTCGCCGT
>JBFILE010000257.1:0-5835 GCA_041599855.1 Thermoplasmatota archaeon | reverse complement strand
GACACGGGCTTGTATTCCTCGAGGCTCTTCTGGAGGGCTTCCAGGTGGTGCAGGTACACGGAGAAGACCACGACCTTCTCACCGGGCGTGGCGAGGATGTCCTTGATGTAGCCTTCCGCAACCTCGCCCTTCCCGTTGGACGCGATCTGCCGCAGGGTCATGATGTGGCCGCGGGTGACATCGTACTCTTCGCCGAACGCGGTGTCGCGACGGGTCTGGACGTGCTCCCGGAGGAGGGACGCTTCCGCCTCGTATTCCCGGCGCCAGACGGGCGGGATCTTCACGCGCTTGACAATCGTGTGGCGCACGGGGAGGTCCTTCAGCACGTCCACCTTGCGGCGGCGGAGCATGACGCCCTCGAGGTACCGGCGCAGGGAAAGGAGCGCCTGCTTGCGCACCTCCGGTGTGCCGTGGATGAGGGGTTGGACGAAGCGGGCCCGGAACCAGACCTCGTTGCCCCATTCGTTGGGGTACAGGAATTCCATTTGTTTGCGCAGTTCCTCGGCCCGGTTCATGACCGGCGTACCGGAGAGGAGGATGCGGCGCTTGATGGACCGGAGGACCTCGTGGACGGCCTTCGTCCGCTCCGCCTCCTTGTTCTTCACGTAGTGCGCCTCGTCGAGGATGACCACGTCGTACTTCTCGCTCATGACGAGGTCCCGCTGGCTGAGGAGGGAATCGTAGCTCGCGATGACGAACTTCGCATCGCCGAACCCGTTCTTGATGAGCTTCTTGTTCGCGTGCGCCGGCTGGATGACGACACTCGTCGCCTTGGAATGCTGGCTGATCTCCTTGCGCCAGACATTCCTTGCGCCCGCCGGGCACACGACGAGGACGCGCCCGTCCACGTAGAGGGCGCTCACGATGGCCTGCAGGGTCTTCCCGAGGCCGGGCTCGTCCCCGATGTACGCGATGTAGTTGCAGGCGCGGATGAACGCGATCCCTTCCTTCTGGTACCCGAAGAGATTCACCGATTTCTTCAGGAGGGTCGGGAGGGTTTCGGCCATGAACGGCGCCATGTCGGGCACGGGCTTGATCTTCGGCGTGCCCTCGCTCCATTCCTCCTCCGAGGGTTCCTTCCACTCGGTGATCTCCCGCATGGGGCGCAGGCGCTTGCGGAGGAGCAGGGCGCCAAGGTCCGTGAGGGTCTCGCGGAGGCGCGGGTACTCGCGGGGAAGGACGAGGTGGTGGCCGTTGACCTCATCGTACTCGTAGCCTTCCGCGGCGGTGACCATGTCCTTGAATTTGGGGAACGCTTCCTCGGCACCGTCCGTTGCCGGCTGGAACCGGGAGCGGCGACCGCTCGCGTCCACGTACAGGGTGAGCCCGTCGAGGGGCAGGTCCACGAGGGTCGCGCTCTCGCGGCGGACGCCGAGGGCTTCGAGGCGGCCGATGACGCGCGGGAATTCACCGGGACCACTGATCCACACCCCGCGCGTGGATGCGCGCGCCGCGGGTTCGTGGGTCTTGTGGATGCGGCGGTCCTCGCGGAGGATGGTGCGGATGGCGCGGCGGGCGCGCGGGTCCTTCGGCGGGTCGAGGCGGAAGAACACGGGGCCGGCGCGGGTGGCCTGCACGAGGACGCGGAAGTTCTCGCCGAGGGTGGGGCTGCCGGCGGCAGGCTCCTCCGCAAGCTCGTACAGCCATGGGGCGTCCTCGGGCTTCAGGGCCGGGACCTGCGGGACGTCCTCGTCGTAGGCGCTCCGCCGCGGAATCTTGGAACTGCCGAGGGTGGCGCCGAGGCGCGCGTAATCGGTGAGGCGCTCGCGGAGCTGGGATGCCGCCCAGGTGCCGATCTCGGGGAGGCCACGCAGCTGGCGTTCGGTGGCGCCCATGAGGTCCGGTACCGTGCGGAAGACGCGGGCGACTTCGCGGGCACGTCCGGGTCCGATGCCCGGGAAGAGGTCGATGAGGAACCGGAAGACCTCGGGGTCGGGCTCGAGGCTCTTCTTCGCGGTGACGGCGCTCCCGCCGGAGTCGCCACTGCCTGCGAAGCCGCACGACGCGTGGAGGAGGGCCGCGACGTGTTCGCACGCCTGCTTCTTGCGGCCCTGCGGGCACCCGCACGAGAAGGCTCCGGCCAAGGTCACGCGCACGTTGAACCCGGAATTGCGGCGCTTCCCGCGAACGCGTCCGCTGACGGCCGACTCACCGATGGTGACGCGTTCCACGCCACCACGATTCCGAACCTGAAGACCGAGGTCCCTCATTGCGCCGTCGGGAATGATCCGCCGCAAAAGGGCCTCGAAGTCGCTCCGCGAAGCCATCTCGGGGGGCCGTAAAGCACTCTTCCTTGAAGTGCGATTCGGTTGTGGGTCGTCGGGCCAATGCCATTTCCGGCAGCGCCCAACCGACCTCGGAGGCCCGACATGTCGCGGCCCATGCCGCCATGTGACGGGACCCGGAGGTACCAAGGGGCGGGGGTGACGGCCGAAGGCGCCGGACGGGACGCCGCCGATTCAAGGGCACGCCCGGGCACTCGAACAAACCCCGGAACCTCGCCCGCGGACGAGGCAAAACGCTGGACCCAAAAACGTGTGGTTTCCCCCACGTGCTGCGGCCCATGCGCCACCGCCTGCACACTCCCGTGCTTGCCCTTGCGATCCTCGCCGCCATGGTCCTTCCGACGCTGGCCACGACCGTTGCCGAAGCCCCGCCGCCCGAACCCGTCCTGTCCCCGCTGGTGGCCATCCAGATGGCCCGCGGCGACGCGCAGATTCCCGTGATCATCGTCCTTGCGGACACGGTGACCCAAACCGATCTCGCCCGCTTGGCATCCATGGGATTCGCCGCGCCATCGGCCGTGCTCCGCATCGTGCCCGCAGTCGCCACGGCAGGGGATGCTGCCGCGATCGACCAGGCCCTTGCTTGGCCTCGGGTCACGGCAGTGGATGCGGACTCACTCATCACGCCCCTTGACGCCAGGCCGAACACCGTGTCCCGCGCCGAAGGCACGTGGAATGCGTCCTACCGCCTATCCGGGAACCTGCACACCACCGGATTCACCGGCCGGGGCGTGCGCGTGGCCATTTTCGACACCGGCATCGATGCGACCCACCCGGACCTGATCCACCACTCCCTCGCCGCGCATGAACAGGTGCCGGCGAAAACCATTGCAAACCTGGATTCGACCACACTCCGCGAGCAGGACCTTGTGATGAACGACAATCACGGCCACGGAACCCGGACCGCGGGTGCGGCCGTGGGAACCGGACGAGCCAGCGACGGCCGTCATGCGGGCGCCGCCCCCGGTGCTGAACTCGTGGGAGTCAAAATCCGCGCCGAGGTGGGCAACGCCGGATTCGCCTTCACCGTAAGTTCCCTGGGCAACGCCATCGACCTCCTGTTCATTGCCGTGGCGGACCTTGACGTGCGGGTCGTCGTCATTCCATGGGAGGCCCGCCTGGAATCCGCCATGTACCAGGCCTTGGACTCGCTCGTCCACGACCTGGGCGCCATCGTGGTCGTACCCGCCGGCAACGACGGTGGAGACGGCAGCGTGGGAACCACGAACCCGCTCAGCACCCATCCCTCGGTCATTTCCGTCGGCGCCTACGATGAAGGGACCGGCGAGGCAGCCCAGTTCTCAAGTCGCGGCAGCCGGGAGGACCCCACCACATGGCCCATTGTCCTCGCCTCCGGCGTGAACGTCATGACCACGGCACGGGTTGCCGAGGACGACTTGCAGCATGTGTTCACGGAAGGCCCGCGGACCCCGTCCACGACGCCGTACGTCAGTGCACCGGGCACCCGGTCGACCGTGGCTGCGGGACCTGTCACGGTCGGCCCGTACCACGCGGTTTCGGGCACGTCCATCGCCGCCGCCCACGTCGGAGGCATCGTTGCCCTTCTCCTCGAAGCCAATCCCGCCCTCACGTGGGCCGAGGTCAAGGCGATCCTTGAGGGAACAGCCAACATGCCGGGCGCGTACGTCGGCGAGGACGCGAGGTACGTGATCGGCAGCGGCGTCGTGGATGCGGCTGGCGCCGTCGCAGCTGCACTGCGCATGCGGGACGGGCACAACCCCATCGACGCGTTGGCATTCGGACACGTCGAGGACAACGCCGGGGATTTCACCCTGAACGATGCGGTTCCCGAGCACCTCGCGTTTCCGGACCTGGAAACCGCGACCACGCTGCCCCTGGGGCCGTTGGCGATCCACGGGCGCTTGGTGGACGGGCCCCGCGACCTCCGGATCGTGCCGGGCGACCCGGCCATGGTCACGGCACCGAGCGGCGCCGCCGCGGACTCCACGGACGACGGGCACGCCGTCGACGCGCCGCGACCCGTACCCCCGGGGATCGCGGCGGTTTCGGGCCAACACCCGCCCGCCGAAGGCACGATCCAATACCGCCAAGCCGACCCAGGCAGGGCCCCGGCCACCGATGCGGCACGGCTGCATGGAACCGGGGGGGCCGGCATCCTGTTTGCCGACGATTTCGACGCCGTCACCCACGAGTGGACGGCGGAGCAGAACGGAAACCTCGAACCCGGCCGCTTGACCACATGGTCGAGGATCTGGCGGAATGACCCGGCGGCACCTGCGGGGCTCGCCGCGTACCACGGGAACGGTGCGTATCGGGTCGGAGTCGATGACCCTGCCGGACTGACCCCCGGCGTCGTGACAACGTCTCCGGACGTGAGCCTGGTCTCACCCCCCATCGCAATCACGGGTCCTGCGGAGCTGACGTTCTTCATGAGCGGCAGCGGCATGACCTCGACATCCCTGGAAGTCTTCGCGGAGATCGTGGGCACGGGGGAGCGGATCGCCATCCACGCGGTCCGGCCTCCGGGTTGGCCGCCGGATGTCCAAGGCCTCCAGGACGGCGAGTGGCACGCCGCGGACCTCACGAAGGTCCAAGGGTCGTCGATCCGCCTCCATTTCCGCCTCAACGAGGACAATGCAGGGTGGATCGCCCAGACCGGATACATCCTGGATGACGTGACTGTCCGGTCGACCGGCGGGATTCTCCCGGCGGCCGCAACATTGACCGCCGGACGAACGATGGGCATCGGCAGTCTTGCGGCGACATTCACCGCGAGCGGCACCGGCGGCGAGCACCCCCTGCGGTTCGATCCGGGCGACCGGTCGCCGGTGCAGGAACTCGCAACGGGCGACCACATCATCCACCACACCTACGGGCCGGGCGTCCACGTGGCGACGTTGACGTCGCGCGTCGGCGCAACCACCATCACCGATTCCGTGGTCATCGAGGTCGCGCCCATCCACGTGGTCGAGGTTCGCATCGGCGACGGGCCATGGGTGGCGGCAACGACGGACCCGGATGATCCGCACCGGTTCCGGGTGGATGTGGACACGTCCGACCGACCCCCCGGCACCACGTGGATGGAGGCGCGCATGTACACGGCGGATGGCACGAGGTTGCAGCGCGCCATCCAGGTCACTCTTGCGGAAGCCTGACACCCTCCCGCCACCACGGGCCGGCCGGTGATTCCCCCCGGATTCCCTGCCGGCCGGTCCACCGGAACCGGCCCCTTTTTTCCGCCACGGCCATTCCGGGGCCTGTGCTCATCCTCGCGAGCGCGTCCCCACGACGCGCCGAGCTTCTTGAACGGATCGGTCTCCCGTGCCGTGTCGTCGCGGCCCAAACGGACGAATCCGTCCCTCCGTCAATGCCCGCCGCGGATGTGCCCGTCGTCCTTGCGGAGCGGAAGGCCCGCATCGTTGCGGCCGCGGAACCGCCGGGCGCCTTCGTGCTCGCAGCGGACACCGTGGGCATCGTCGACGGCCGGGTTCTCGGCAAGCCGCAGGACAAGGCCGAGGCACGCGCCATGCTGGCCGCGCTCGCAGGGAGAACCCACGAAGTGATCACG
>JBFILE010000256.1:0-5851 GCA_041599855.1 Thermoplasmatota archaeon | reverse complement strand
CTCGGCGGGTCGCCGACGGCAGGCCGTCCCGAGCCTTTGCCCCGCAAAGGAGGAATCAGATTCAAGAACCGTGAACAGTCTTGCAGGTCCATGCGATTCGAAACGGTACGTGGCATGGCGCTGCTCATCATGCTGATGGCGGCAGCCGGCTGCATGAGCCCCGACCCCGTACCCGACCCAGCTGACGCGGAAGAAAACGAAGCGACGGCGCCCGCAGCCCTCGAAGCGCCCGCCGCGAACGCAACCCTTGACGGCGGCGGCGACGTAGCCACCGACGCCCTACCCTGGCACTCGTCCGGCACATGGTTCATCGCCCGCCCCAACAACGACTGCTGGACCCACGAAATCCCCTTCGCCGCGAACGCCACCGGCATGCACCTCGCCGTGACCCTCCACCTCGGCAGCCACTACGGCTTCACCGAGTTGCCGCCCGTCTACGAAGTGAACGCCGCCATCCTCGACCCCGCCGGCGAGCCCCTGGTGACCGCCACCCGCGCAATCACCGACGAACCCCACCTGACCCTGGAATCCACCGCCGCAACCGAAGGACTCCACGCCCTCACCCTCGACGGCTGCTGGGGAGGCAGCGACGGAAGTGCCTACGGAGACTACATCGCATTCGAGATCAAAGCGTCCCGCGACGCCTGACGAGGCGCCGCCGGGTCCGAGTCCGACCCCGCGACGGCGGCAGGAGACTCCGCCTTCGCATTCACGCCAAGGGTGGGAGCGGCATGACGCGCCGCCTCCGCCTTCGTCAAACCAAGGGTCTCCAGCACCGCCGCCCGGTACCCCGCACTCGTCCGGAAAAGACCCAGATGATCGCACGCCGGAACCTCAAGGTGCTGCGTACGGCCGGCAGGGCCCGACTCCGCCACCCTGCGCGACAGTTCCGGCGACGTGATCCGATCCTTCGCCGGCGCCGCAACCAGGATGCGGCGCGCCGACGACCGCGGAAGATTCCTCACCGCGCTGATACGCCCCGCCGTCGTCGGGAACATGGCCGACATCGCATCAAACGCCATCCGCGCCACCCCCCGACCATACCAGTCGCCGATGGTCGGGTACGGGCTCTCCAAGACAAGGGACTCCACGAAATCCAACTCCGGCGACGCATTCGCCACCGCGAACGCGCCCATGGACAACCCCACAAGGTGAACGGGGAATCCGCCCGACCACCTCCGCGCGAAATGGGCCGCCGCAATCGTGTGCTCGTAATAGTACATGGAGCCCTTCGGCGTCCCGCCATACCCCGGGAAATCGAACGTGAGCACGTCGAAGCCCGCCTCGTGGAGGAAATGGACCCACCCCTCGCGCACGAACCAGTGCTGACCATAGCGGCGGTCCGGATGGGCGAGCACAACGGTCCCCCGCGGGGCCACCGCCGGAAACCAGCGCGCCGCCAGGGAACCTCCCGCCGGACCCGGAATGATCACGGCCTCATGGGGCAGGTCATCGGGGACCGGCCACGGGCCGGCCTTCCGGTTGCCGGCAAAAAAGGCGCCCACGACCTGATCCACGAGGAATCGCTCGACTTTCGGAATGCGCGTCACCGGTTGGAATGTGACATCCACAGGCACTTCACCAAGTAAAGTCCATGTAGCTTGAACACCATATAGGGCGCGGTAAGTCAGCGCGCAGGCGATATCCATGACAAAAGCCACTGCACCCCGGCACAGCGCCCCCACGGTTCCCGCCAGCCCCTTCATCGAGGACTGCCCCGTCCTCGACCCCGAAACGGCCGCGAAACTGGACGCCTGCAGGGAGGCGGGCAAGACCTTCACCCGCGCGTGCGACACCTTCCTTGCCGGGCGCGCGCCCAAGGGGCGAGCGGCGTGGCTGAAGACGACGGTCGCCGCAAGCCGGACCGTCTTCCAACCATGGTCCATGGAGATCCTCTACACCATTGCGACCCTGCGGCAATCCCGGTTCAACGAACTCCACGACCTCCTCGGCATGAGCAGCCGCACCCTCTCGGACAAGCTCAAGGCCCTCAAGGAAGCCGGCCTCGTTGAGCGGGACGTGCTCGACGAGCAACCCGTCCGCGTCGAATACTCGCTCACGCAGCATGGCCGCGACACCGTCGCCCTCGCGAGCCCCCTCTTCGCCCATCTCAACCTGGAGGCGCTCCGGGTCGCGGAAGCGGCGACGCCCGGGTCGGAATAGGCGTCGGTTCAAGGGATCGCAGGACCGGAATTCGCGCAAGTCGCGCGGGGGGTGTGGAAGATTCCCTCCCCTGGCCTTGGCACCCCGTTACCAGCCCTTCCCAACCTCGCGGCGCTCCGCGTGGTTGGTGGCACCCACCCATATTCCTGTTCCAGCGTCCCTTCTCCCCGGGATCGCGAGTCCTCGTTGGACGATCACGATTGAGCTGGCACCGGCGCGGGCTACCAAACCGGTCCAGCCGGGGCCGGCGCGGGCTGCCTCACCGGTCCAGTCGGCACCGGCGCTGGCTGCCTCACCGGATGAGCCGGCACCCGTCGCCCTTCGCAATGCCTTCCCAGCACGGTTGCGGGTCCTCGGCCACGATCGACCGATCCACCGGAATCGTGAACGTGGCACCATCCAGCCGGATGGTGATCTCGGAACCCGTGCTCACCGGCTGCAGCGACGGGCCAGGTCCCGCGGCAACCAGGTTCGGCGCAGCCACGAGCATGAGTCGGCTGCCCTTGTGCACGATGTCATCCTGCGGGAAGAACCGGAGTCCGTCCACGAACTGCTCGACACCCGAGATGTCCGACCGGCCCGCGGCAAGATCCCCCACATGGTTCAGGCTCAGCGCCGCGTAGTTGATGGACCGCGTCGTGGACCCCGTGACCTCGAACAGGGTGAGCATGAGGCTCGCACGCGTCCCACTCGCCGTCACGTTCGCCGTGAATGTGGGGAAGCCCGAGATGACCATGTCCTCCTCCAATGGGTCGGAGACGAACACGACCCGGTCATTCGGCTGTGAGACGAGGCTCGTCCCTTCCCGGCCGTTGTTGTCCTGGTACGTGACGGTCCCGGATCCGGGGGCGTCCCGCATCATGGTCTCGTCGGACTGCAGATGGAACGTGATGGACTCCGTGTCCGCCGGCGGCCACCGCATCTCGTGACGCCACACGCCATCATCGTGCTGCACCTGGACGGCGGGTGCGTCCATGATGCCGGTGTCAACGCCCTTCAGGTACTCGTCGAACCACGCGACGATGGTCGTGTTCCACCAATCCTCCCGCTGCGGCCAGTTGTGGTTCCACTGCCCGAGCCACACCTTGTATGCGACGCCCTCGTCCTGGATGGCATCGATCCAGTCCTCCATGTGGTGCGGCTTCACGTTCCAGTCCTGGAGGCCATGGATGTAGAACACGCTCGCGCGCGGCACGTCCGGCGCCTCATCGAGTTCCCGGCGGAAGTCCCGGAGCTGCCAGTACCCGTCCTTGTTCCCGTCCGCCGTGGACGAAACTCCACCCTCCTGGACCTCAACCTGTTCCGGACACGCTTCGCCCACGAATCCCCCGGGGACGCTCGTCGGGTCACGGAACGTGTTCGGACTCGGCGGGAAACCGGACGCGGCGCCCACCATGCCCCAATAGTACGTGTTGAACGCGAACCCCTGGATCATGATGGGGACCCCGTTCACGAAATTGTACTTGTAGAAGTCCGAGATGCCGCTGATCGGGACGATCGTCTTCAACGCCGACGGCGCCTCGATCCACACGTCCTGTGGCGTCGTCCCCGGGTAGCTCACGCCGATGAGCCCCACGTTCCCGTTCGACCACGGTTGACTCGCGACATGCTCGATGACCGCCGCCGTATCCTTCGCCTCATCAGGCCCGCCCTGGGTGAAGCACCCGCCGGAGTTCCCGGTGCCGCGGACGCTGACAATGCCCACCGCAAACCCGCGCGGGACAAGCGCGTCGCCCACGCGGCCGAGACTGTGGCGTTCCCCGTTCAGCGAAATGGGCGAACCGCCCGCGTAGTAGGGAGTCACTTCGAGCACGATGGGAACCGGCCCATCCACATCCGGGCGCACGATCCACGTGTCCACCAGGATGCCGTCCGCCATCGGGATCCGGATCTGTTCCACGATGCTGGTCACGACCTCGACACCCGGAATGGGCTCCGAGAGGTTGTGCAGGTACCGCGTCAGCCCCGCCTCCGCCGGCTGGGGCGTGACGGCAGCCGTATCGGTCGGGAGGTCCAGCGTATCCGTGATGCATCCGGCGAGGGCAGGGCCCACGAGAAGCACAAGGACGGCACTTGCGAGGAAGCGGCGCATGGAACCGGCAGGCTGTCCACGCCTTAAGCGGTTTCTTGCACACGAGGTCCCCGGGACAGGGGCCACCGCCCGCCAACCGGCCCGCGATGCGACCTCGGGCCTCATGAAACGGTGAACGTGTCCGGATTGTCCACATCGGCCGAACCGTTGTACGACAGATCGGAACCGGTCACGTTCGTGGTCACCACGCTCCATGTGCCGGTGGTGGCCGAAAGGTCACTGGGCCGGAACCACGCGAATTCAGCCACCCCGGATGCATCCGTCACCGCCGTCATCGTATGCACCGCGGTCCCCGATTGGTCGGGGGTGTCATGGACCTCGACATGGACGGTGGCATTCACGGCGGCCGTCGCATTCGCGTGCTCCACCGAGACCTTCACCGTGATCCTGTGGCTCGGGTTGAACGCGCTCGTCTCCGTCACGCCGCGGAACGTCCGGGTGTTCGCCACATGGACGGAGGGAATCTCGAAGATGAATGGCGTGAACCGCCCGTTGTTGAGGGCGAGGGACGCGGCCGTCGGCGCCGAGGTGATCCCGGTCACCGTGATCGTGGCATTCTCGCCGCGCAACCACACGTTCGTTCCGGCGACCCCCTCCACCGTGTACGAGAACGTCACCGGGACGCCGTCAAGGACGAGGGACGCCACCTCCAGGTCGAGGGTGCTTCGACCCGCGTTGTGGACGACCAATGTCGTGGTCGATGAGGTTGCATCATGGTTGATGGACTCGAGGCGGATGCGGGAGTCGCCGGCATCCCGGGCCCGCGCCCATTCCACATGGGCCTCGGTCAGCAGGTCGTCGGTGGCTCCGCTGAATGCCACGATGACGGCGCCTCCGGCGGTCACGAGGACGAGGGTGAAGAAGACGTGGGTGACGAGGTCGCTCACGGGCACGCGGAAATCATGGGATTCTCGTTCCCCGCGGCAATAAGCCGGGGGCGTGGGGCCCTTGGGAAAAAGGGCCCTCGGCGTGACGTCCACCCATCGCCGCCGCGGCGCTGAACGGAGCCCATCCGCGCCGCCGCGTTCCTTGCGGAACGATGGCGGCAGGGGCGGGAGCGGCCCGGCTGCCTCCGCGGAGGCCCAGAATGCACATCGGGCGCGGGGGTCGTCGGGCGATGCGTCTTCCTGGTGGGGAAGAATGGTTGATCACTCGCGCTTCTCGAAGTCCTTCTTCGTGAGGTGCGCCAGCAGCATGGGCTCACCATGCGTGTCGTCGTCCACGGACCTGCACGGTCCCGGCGCGTGCTTGAGTGTCATGGAACAGCGGTCGAACCACGTCCTGCATGGCCGCGCACCATTGGGCGCCTCGGCCCCTTGGATTGATTCCCATCGGAGGTCGCGGGCAACATCAGGCCATGGAAGGGACGCCGTGTCGAAGGCGGGCCCGGCGTGCCCCATGAACGGCTTTATACGCGCGCGCGGCCTAGGCCGGCCCCGGCCCCGACCGCCCGGTCAGGCCTCCCAGGTGTTCCAACGTGCGCATCGACCCGTGGTCCTCCCAGCAGTCGACGGACTACCAGCGGCTCCGCGACGAATTCGGCATCAACGATTTCGCGTTCGCGGACAAGCTCCCGGAGGCGCCGAAACTCATCCG
>JBFILE010000255.1:0-5883 GCA_041599855.1 Thermoplasmatota archaeon | reverse complement strand
GTCACGTTCGAGGACCCCGCGGCCGGTGGGGGCGGCGTCTTCGGCCCCAATGAGCAGAAACCCGAAATCGAGGAACTCACCGTGAACATCGGCGCCCACTACTTCGCCCACCGCGGCTGGGTGAACATGACCGACTTCGTCGGCGACGTCACCGTCACCCTGCACGATGCGGAAGGCAAGCGGAACCACACCTTCGCCAACATCACGGGGCCCGGCATGTACAAGCCGTCGTCGAATCCGTTCGGGCTCTCCAGCGAACGCGAGGACCCCGAATCCGCGAAGGAGAACAAGCTCGTGTACCCCCCGAAGAGTCGGGGCAACTGGCGCCTCGTCATCGACTACGACAGCCCCGAACAGGCCGGGAACAACGGCCGCATCATGGTGGATTGGGAAGTCGGCTACTGCCGCCTGCCCCAGGGAGGCGGATCCTGATGGGTCTCGCCGGCATCTGGCAGACCCTGGCATTCCCGGTGGTGGGCGCCATCGTGGGACTCGTCCTCGGCCTCGTGGTCCTCGACCCTGACAACGCGGCATCCACCCTCGGTCCCTGGGTGTTGACGGTCTTCGGCATGGGCATGGTTGCGGCGGGATCATGGTATGTGTTCAAGCGTCGCCGCTCGACGGCTGCGCCCCGGATCGCTGCAGCCTCGCCCGGCCGCCGGCCGCCTGCACCGGTGCCGAAACCGGCGGGCCCCGCTCCGGCTGCGGCAGGGCCCCGGGAACGCGGCGCCCCCGGCGTCGCGGCTGCCCTCCGATTCCCCGCCATCGCGGACCGACACCCGGACGTCTGGGCCGTGGGACAACCCCTCGTCGTCATGATCCGGGTCACCCGGAACGACGAACCCCTCCTCGATGCGGCCGTGTCCCTCTCGTGCGAGATCGGGGGAACCCGCATCGACCTGGGGAAAGCCACGTCCGGCGCCGAGGGCCTCGCCCAGTTCCGCTTCATCCAGAACACCGTGGGCGACGCTCGATTGGAAGCCGAGGTCGCCGTGGACGGCGGCATCGCCCGCACCCGCCGCGTGGTCCGCTTCGTCCAGTACGAGGAGGAGATCCGGAACGTGTTCGACGAATTCCGGGCCTGGGTCAGCGAGGCCTACCCGGAGGCGACGGACGTGCTCACCGTGCGAGAGATGTTCCAGAACCTCACGAAACATTTCGGTCCCCAGGCCGGCCACGCCCTCATGGAGGTCACGAAAGCCTACGAACTCGTCACGTACGGGGAACGCGATGCGACCCGGGAAACGTACGAGGTCGTTCTCGACGCCTTCACGTCCATCGAGAAGGCCGGCGTCTTCGAGGACCGGGGCGGTCGCTGAGCAATGCTCGAACCGTTCCTGCGGCCGAAGCCCGCGATCACCCTGTATGGGATCACGTCCGTCCTTGCCGTCCTGGCGTTCGTCACGAGCTTCACCCTCGGGACCGTGTCCACGACCCTTGTGGCTCCCGTGCTGCTGGTCTTCAGCATCCTTCGAATCGCCGGCCTCATGCGGGCGCGGCGCGAGGGGCAGGACCGGATGCCATGGGGCCATCGATTCGCGAGTTGGGGCGTCATCGCCCTCCCCCTTGTGGTGACGGGCGCTGCCGCGAGCCTCGGATTCCTCCTGCCCTTCCTCATCTACGTGGGCCTCGACACGGCGGGAGGTGTCTCGCGAAAGCGTCCCGGTGCGGCGGTCGACGACGACGACGATCGGCCGGGCCTCGCCCGCCGCGCGTGGGAACGCATCTCCGGGACCCTGTTCCCCGCGACCCTCGTGGTCGCGTTCCTCCTCTGGCACTTCCTCTTTGCCCTCAGCCAATCGTGGACCGCCCTGGCCGACTGGGGCGCCATCGCCGTCCTCGTCGCCCTCTACCTGAGGGTGGCCATGCTCCCCGGGAAGCGGGCCCGCGAGGAGGCGGCGCGGGCGCCCGCCCACCATCGCCTCCATGTCGCCGAGGATCGGCCCCTGCCGGACCCGGCCGCCCGTGGCCTCGCGCGCGGTCTCGAAGAGTTCTTGCGTGACGGGAACGTCGAGTCGCTCACATGGAGCGCGCGGGCGGTCGCCTCCGCCCGCGGGCTCCCGCCTGAGGAAGGCCGCGAACTCGAAGCGAGGCTCGTCGAACTCGTGACCCGTCCCCGCACGCGGCGGGAGAACGACCTCGAGGACGCGACCGGGTTCATCGAGCACGCCGCCATCGCCGCCAAGGCGGTTCCGCGTGATCCGGCCGCCCCCGCCCCACGAACCGAGGGTTCCCTGTGAATGACGATATCCTTGAAAGCCAGTACGCGGTGTACCGCAACGAAGTGCAGGCGCTCAGCCGCCTTGCGAAGGGAATCGGTCGCGCCATCGTGGGCAAGGAAGCGGTGATCGAGAAGATCATCGCCGCAAGCCTCGCCGGCGGCCACGTCCTCATGGAGGATTACCCGGGCCTCGGGAAGACCCTCATGGTCAAGACCTTCAGCCGCACGCTCACCGCGGAATTCCGCCGGGTCCAGTTCACCCCCGACATCCTGCCGAGCGACATCCTCGGCACGAAGATCTGGGACAACCAGCAGCGCGCGTTCGTCCTCCACCGCGGCCCCATCTTCACGAACATCCTCCTCGCCGACGAGATCAACCGCGCGCCCCCGAAGACCCAGAGCGCCCTCCTCGAAGCCATGGAGGAGCGGCAGGTCACGATCGATGGCGAGACCATCGGGCTGCCGCGGCCGTTCTTCGTGCTGGCCACCCAGAACCCCATCGAGCAGGAGGGGACGTATCCCCTGCCGGAAGCCCAGATGGACCGGTTCCTCCTGCGCCTCAGCATGGGGTACCCGGAAACCGACGACGAGGAAGCCGCGATCCTCGCCCGGCGCGCCTCGTGGAAGCGGGATGATCCCACGAAGAACCTGGAACCCGTCATGACCCTCGAACAGTTCCAGACCCTCATCCAGAAGGTGGAGCAGGGCGTCCACGCAAGCCCCGAGGTCCTCCTCTACATCTCGCGGCTTGTCCGCGCCGTCCGCCTCCACCCGCAGGTCCGCGTAGGCCCGAGCCCGCGCGGCAGTCTCGCCCTGTACAAGCTCTCGAAGGCGATTGCGCTCATGCGCGGCCGCGATTTCGTGGTCCCGGACGATGTGAAGTACTTCGCCGTGGACGCTCTCGCCCACCGGACCATCCTCAAGGTCGAGCATGTCCTCGCCGGGGAAGCGCCCGCGGCGGTCGTGCGGCAAGCCGTCGGCAGCGTACCCGTGCCCCGGGTGACGCGGAAGGCGACCCCGGCTCCCCCGACTGCGCGCGCCGGAACGTTCACCGAGGGGTGAGCCCACGGCGGACGCGGGGAAGCCGGGCACTCGCACCAAGGCCCCGGAAGGCTGGACGCCGTGGGCGCGCACCGTGGCCACCGCGGGCGCGTTCCTCGTCGCCATCGGCCTCGCCCTCGGCATCCTCCCGTTCCTCATCATCGCGTTCGTCCTCTTCGGGAGCCTCATCCTGGCGCGGGCGAGCACGGACCCGGGCCTCGTCATCGAGCGGGACATTCCCATCCGCCAGATGCGCGCCCGGGAACCGGTGCGCGTCCAATGGACGGTCGCGTGGTCACGTGGGGATGCCGTCCTCACCCTCCACGATGCCCTCCCGGAAGCCGCGGAGGTCACCCGCGGGTCCAACCTTCGCCTGGCAAGCCTTGACCCGGGCCCCGGGGAAGCCGCGGTCGAGTACGAGGTCGCCTTCCGGTCCCGGGGACCCAACCTGCTTCCCCCGACCGAAGTCGCGGTCATCGATCCCTTCGGCCTGCGGGCCGCGTTCGCGGAACCCGTCACCGAACCCGCCGAAGTCACGGTGGAACCTCACGCCCCCGCCGTCCCGCGCCTCCGCGCGCCCGCCGGCTACGGCACGAGCCTCTTCCCGGAGGGGGACACCGCAAGCCGCGGCCCCCGCACCAACGACTTCCGCGAACTCCGCCCGTACGTCCGTGGCGACCCCCTCCGCATCGTGAACTGGAAGGCGACGGCCCGCGCGAGTGCCGCCGGGGAGGACATGACCCTCATCGTCAACGAGTACGAGGTGGAGGGGAAGAAGAGTGTCTGGGTGTTCCTCGATGCGAGTCCGTACACGGCAGGCGGAACCACCGCGGAAACCGTGTTCGACCACCTCGTCGATGCGGCCCTCAGCGTCAGCCACTACTACCTGGACCGCGGCCATCGCGTCGGGTTCTGCCTGTACGGGCAGCGGAAACCGGAGATCCTGTTCCCGGATGCCGGGACCCAGCAGATGCGCCGCATCCTCGGGCACCTGACCTACGCCCGCCCCGGGAACCCGGGCGACCCGCGCGTCACCCTCGATGAAGCCGTCCTCGAAGTCCGCGGCTTCCTCGCACGCGACAAGCCCCTCATCCACGTCTTCACGCTCCTCGGTCGCGACCCCGACCACACGATGGCGGGCCTCGCGAACGCCCGCGCCATCGCCGCCGCCGGTCGCCGCCCCGCGCCCGCCGTCATCGTGAGCCCGAAGGTCCCGGCGACGCCGGCCCACGCGGACCGCATCCTGGCCGCCCTTGCGCAGGCGGAGGCCGCCGGCCTCCGCTCCCGCGGCGCCATCGTCCTCGAATGGGAACCCGGCGTCGTCCCCATCCAGGCGCTGCTTGCCACCGGGGTGATGGGCCGATGACGATCCGCCCCCTCAACGACGACCGCGAAGGCATCGTCCAGAGTTGGCTCCGGACCCCTGTCGAGAACCGCATCCGGCGCATCGGCCTCGTCGCCATCGCCGGCGTCGGCCTCACGGTCACCATGCTCTTCAGCCTGTTCGCCATGCAGGCGGGGCCCATCCCCCTCAAGTGGTTCCCGGACGCGCGCCCCCTCCTCATGTTCGGCACGACCATGCTCGTGGGCGTGTACGCGTCCTTCGGATCATCGAGCCGCCGCAGCCACTTCCTCTACTACGTCGTCGCCATCGTGGTCCTCTTCCATCTGGACGAAGCCACCATCCACTGGCTCTTCGGGTGGGACGGCCCCATCGGGAACACCCGCATCGACATCATCCGCACGCCCGCCAGCATCGTGGCCGTCGCCACCGCGCTCCTCCTGCAGGCGGACCACCACGCCATCACGACCGCGCGCGACCTCGCCGCCCGCGGCATCGACCCCGCGGAAGCCGGGCAGGCGGCGACCGCCCTCTACGCAGGAGCCCAGCGGCGCGTCGTGAGTCTCGCCGCCGGCGGGAGCGCCGTGGCCCTCGCCCTTCGCGTCATCGAGCTCCTCCTCGGGAGTGCATCCTTCGGGGCATGGGGCGGCGTGCTCATCGGCGCCATCCTTCTTGCTGGCGTGGCCATGGTGGCGCGCCGCGGTATCCTGCGGACCGCCGGCGCCTGATCGGACGCCGGTCGCAACGCGGATGCGGTCCGGACCTGGCGCGGCGCCCCGGTTCCCCGCCGTTGCCTCGGTCGGGTCCCGCCGGGCGCCCGCGGTCAGCAACCCTTAACCGGAAGGTGCCCGCGTCCCGTGTCGGATGACGCGCGCGAAAGCGGGTGACCGCGTGACGGTGCACTACACGGGCACCCTTGCCGACGGCACCGAATTCGATTCCAGCCACGGTTCCGACCCCTTCACGTTCACCCTCGGCGAAGACCCCGTGGTACCCGGCCTCCAGGCGGCCCTCATCGGCATGGCTGTCGGTGAGAAGAAGCACGTCGAAGTCACGCCCGAGTACGGCTACGGCCCGCGGAACGAAGCCCTCGTGAGCGACGTGGACCGCACCGACCTCCCGCCTGGCACCCACCTTGCCGACGGCCAGATCATCCGCCTTCGCGGGGAGGACCGCGCCATCGTGGTCACGGTCTCCAACGTGCGCCCGGACAAGGTGACGTTGGACGCGAACCACCCGCTCGCCGGAAAGAACCTCGTGTTCGACGTGGAACTCGTCG
>JBFILE010000254.1:0-5919 GCA_041599855.1 Thermoplasmatota archaeon | reverse complement strand
GTCCTTGACCGGCTCGGGGATGGGGTCGTAAGGATCCTCCGGGAGCTCGTCCACCACACCTTCCACGATGATGATCACGGGTCCCAGCGCTTCCTCCACCTCGGGGATCGGCCCATAGGGATCCTCCCCCACAATGCCTTCGACGCCCGGCACCGACGGCACGTCGACGCCGGCGATCTCCGCGGCGGTACCTGGCGCCGTTAGCAGGATGGCCGCCATGAGCAGCACTGGAACGATGAGCCTCATGGAGTCCCATGGGCCGGACCGGACTTGAGAAACGTAGGCACACCGTTTCTGGGACCGCTGGCGCTCACATCTTCTCGATGCGCACGAACGCGTTGTAGTCCGGGACACCCGAATCGTTGTCGTAGCACGCCTCGATGAGCACGTTCGATTCCGGCCAGTACATCTGGAGATGGCGACGCGGCAGCTCCGTGACGTGCACCGTGCCCGTGACCTCCCCGTGGTCGTTGTGGAGCCGGATGCGGTCGCCGTTCCCCACGCCAAGCGATGCGGCATCCGGTGCACCGAGGAACACCGTGTCGCGGCCCATGCCCCCCATCTGCGGGTCCCGCTTGTTCAGGATGATGCTGTTGAACTGCTTGCCGCGGCGCGTCGCAAGGTGGAACATGCCGTCGGGGATCCGCGTGTCCGGGATCTGCACCACCTTGAAGCGCGCCCGGGAATCGGGTGTGTTGAACTGTGCACCGGCATACAGCGTGGGGCCACCCCATTGGATGAAATCCCCTTCCTTCGTGAGGGTCTCGACACCCTTGTAGATGGGCATGAGGTCCGCGATCTCGTTCCGGATCGTCTGGGTGTCCGGGTACGCGAAGGAGGCCGCCGCGCCGGGGCGGGTGAGCCGCTGACCGATGAGCGCAGGGATCTCCCACTCGGGCTTCGCTTCGCCGATCCGCGGTCCCGGGATCTCGGGCGTGAACCGGATGCGGCGTTCCGTGGAGGTCGTCGTGCCGCCGGTCCGCTGCTCGTAGCGGGTCTCTGCGGGAAGAACGAGCACCCATTCCTTCGCCGGCATGACGGTGCTCGTGTTCAGGACGATGTCCTGATGGATGCGGAAGCGCACGTTCGTGCTGGCCGCAGCCGCCGCCTCCATGTCGGGCATCGTGTGGTGGAGGTTGCCGCCAAGGTTGTACAGGAGATCCAGTTCGCCGTCGAAGGCGCGGGCCATGAGTTCCCCCGTTCGCATGCCGGGTTTCGACGGGACCTCGAAGCCCCAACGCTTCGAGAAGGTCGCGAGGTTCTCCGCCGTCAACGCAAAGCCACCGGGCAGTGTCACCGGGTCCACGCCGCATTCGCCGCCGCCCTGGACGCCGCTGTGGCCCCGGATCGGCATGATCCCGGCCTTCTCGCGGCCCACGTTCCCGCGGGTCAATGCGAGGTTCACGATGGCGCGCACGTTGTCCGCGCCGAACCGGTGCTGCGTGAGGCCCATGGAATAGCACAGGACCGCGGATTTCGCTTCCCCGTAGATGTCGGCGAACCGTTCGATGTGGCCGCGCGGCAATCCGCTGCCCGCCTCGATCTCGGACCACTGCATTCCCTCCACGTGCTCGCGGAGGGCGTCCCAGTCGTTCGTGTGGTCGCGGATGAAGGCGGCGTCCACGAGGCCCTTCGCGATGAGGACCTTGATGACGCCATGGATGAACGCGATGTCGCCGCCCGCGCGCACCTGGTAGAACTCGTCCATGATCTTCGTGCCGAAGACGGCGCTCGAAGCAACACTCGGGATCCAGTACTTCTCGAGGCCGGGCTCGCGCACGGGATTCACGACGATGATCTTGGTGCCCGCCTGCTTGGCGTAGTGCATGTACTTCGTCGTCACGGGCTGGTTGTTCGCAAGGTCCGTCCCGAAGAGGACGAGGAGGTCGGTGCCGATGAAGTCGCTGAGGCTGATGGTGGGCGCGCCGTAGCCGAGGGTCTCCTTCAGGCCGGTGACACTCGGTGCATGACAAAGGCGCGAGCACAGGTCCACGTTGTTCGACCCGGCCGCCCGGGCGAGCTTCTGGATGACGAAGTACGGTTCGTTCGTGATGCCACGACTCGTCACGAAGAACCCTTGACGATCGGGCGGAGTGTTGTTCAGGGCGGACGAAGCCAGTTCAAGGGCCTCATCCCAGGAAATGCGCTTGAACCCGCTTGCGGCGCCGTCCGGACCGGTCCGCATGAGGAGCGGGTAGGGGACACGGCCCAGTTCCTGGAGCTCCGTGTTCGTCATCCCGCGAAGCCGGTTGCCATCCTCCCACGCGCCGTCCGGCATGGCCGGCATGGTGTTGAAGCGGAGGAGCTTCAGGCGCGTGAGACAGAGGTGCGTGCCGTCCATGACATTGTCCTTGAGGCCGTACGGCCCGAGGCTGCACCCGTCGCAGACGCCCCGGTTCAGGATGCGCCACGCGTACCCGGCATTGTCCCGGTTCTCCCACACGACCTTCAGCATCTCGCGGAAATGCCGGGGCTTCTCGGCAACCAGGATGCCGAACGGAACGGCTTCGCGGAGGCGGCGACCCAGGGTGACATTCGGGACGGGGTCCGGGACATCTGCGAACGGATCCGCTTCAATGGAGGCGGCCATGGATGGCGGCGTCGATGGGGGTCCTCGCGGAAAAAGGCGGCGGGGCGGCCGATGCAGGGCCCTGCCCGGCCGACGGCTCAGGCAGCCGTTGCGACCTCACGCGCGCCGACGCGATTCGACAGCTTTTAACCCCACGTCGATTGTGTCGCGCGCGGGATGCACGTGCAGTCGAAATTCCAATTTCCAAAAAACATGCCGATTCCGAAGCTCAGCGGAATCGACATTCCCAAACCACGACGATCCGGTCATTAGCCAGCGAAGGATCGATCTTGGAGGCGTTGATGACCCCCCCGAGCAAATACACCTCGCCGGTGATCTCCCCAGAAGCCGACGGGCCGCGAATGACACGGGCATCACGATCGAAGCCGGCCTGAACGGTCTTCCCGCCGGCAACGAACATCACCCGGGAATGCTCGACATCGGTGTACCGCTGCTCCAGAGGATAGCGCTGAAACCACGACCCGCTCTCACCTCCGGGCTTGAGCCCGAATTGCTCGAACTGATCAGCGATATACCGTGCCGTCTTCTCGAGTCCGGGGCTCGGAGTGTCCCGACCCATCATCGAATCGTGCGCGATGATGCCGAGTCTCTGAAACAGATCGGCGGGGGTGATGGTCTCGGCTGCCCGCCGGAGCGGAACCGGCACCGCCATCTGGGCCTCACCGGCTGGAACGGCCAGGAGAAAGCCGGCGAGGAGCGAAAGAAAAGAACGGGGCACGGTCGACATGCGCTATCTCACGGTCTCGAAGGGTACATAAGGCGAATCCGGCTGGAGCCCAGCCGGTACTATCATAACGGCGCCCGCCCGAAAAAGTGTCGGACGGGCGCCCGCCCTCGAATCACGATCAGGAACTAGGACTTCCGGCGACGCTTGAGCTCAGGCTTGCCGGTGCTCTTGCGCGGCGGCGCGCGCTTAGGCTCGGCTCGCTTGGGCTCGGCCCCCCGCCGGGGCGTCACCCGCCGCCCCGCGCGCGATGGCGCCTCTACACTCCGCCGCTGGGGCTCGGCTCGCCTCGTTGGCGGGGGCGAGGACTCGACCCCGCGCCGGCCGCGGTCGCGCGCAGCGCGGCCATCGTCGGAAGGCGCCTTGTCGCGCTGCTCCGCGCGCCGGGGAGAGCGCCGGGCCGGGCCGGGATCGGACACCCGATCCGGACCATCCGGGGGGGTCACCCGCCGGCGGGATCGATCGGTCCGCTCCGGTTGGGGAGTCTCCGCCTTGGCTCCCGGCTCCTGGCGCGGCACGGTCACCCGCCGACGGGTGTCACGCGCCTCAGGCGCCGGGCGGGTGCTCGGCACCACCGGGCGAGCCCGAGCATCGTCCCCGCGACGGGGCCGGGCGCCCGCACGGGCATCATCGTCCCGGCCTGGGCGCCGGCTCCGCGGACCAACCGGCGCGGGCACCCTCCCCCGACCACCAACGTCGACACTGGTGCGGTCGCGGTCCCGAGCCCGTGACCGGTCGCGGTCGTTGGGCCGCCGCGAGACCCGCGTGATGTAGTCGCGGGTGCGGTCGGCATCCTTGAAGACATACCGCGGTCCCGGACGCCGCGGGCGCAGGATGACGACGTTACGCCCCCCGTAGCGGCGATACGGGTAGTAGTACGGATCGTCGTAGATCACGATCCGGAAGCTGGTGCAATAGGTCCGATACGGATCCCAGCGGTAGTATGTCGCGTAGGCGTGGCAATCGTAGCACACGAACCGAGGATAGTCATAACGGCGCTCGACATAGTAGGAAACGATGTCGTAGTCGTAATCGTAGGCGATTCGGCTGGCGAGATCGGTGAGTGCCACGTAGGGATCGCCCTCGACCCGGCCATCGGTGATGACGCGATAGTCCCACCGGTCGCGCAAAGAGATCTCGCGAAAGTCGAACGGATCGAGTGAACTCACCGCAAAGATGTACCCCACCCCAGGCGCGTCATCGATACGAAATGCCGGGGTGCTGGCGCGTCCAAGGACCTCGAACGTGGTGCCGCCCCGGGCAAAATTATCTTCCCAAGGCTCGACCGGAAACAAGACCCGGACATGGCCATCGGTGTCGACCCTGATCACCGTGACGTAGGCATCCCGGTCGGCCGTGAAGTAGACCCGCACCCGGTCGCCCCGGCGATAGGGATCTTCATCGCGATCCGTCCACACCGTGATTCGCGGCTGGACCCCCGGCACGGAGATCGTCGCGGGCGCGGCGGCGGCCGGGCTGAGACTGGTCACAAAGGCCAGCGTGAGTGTAACTACCATGATGACTCCTATCGTCCCCCTAACACGCTAACGGCCGAAAGGAGCAGAGGCCATGCCAGGGAAGACCGTGCCTCGAAGTCATTTAATGGCAAGACATTACCGGATCGGGCCCGGTCCATGCCCGGGCCAGGCTGTCCGGAGCCGGGGACAGTCGACGTCCGCGTTCCCTGACGGGCGCCCAGCCTCAGCTCGCCGCCGCCTCCGCCCAGCGAGGGGACGTCGCGGTGCGGCTTGACCTCCTCGACCCCGCCGAGGCCGCCCGACTCGGGGGGCTGGAGCTGGTCACCGAAGGGGTGGTCGAGGGTTTCCTCACCGGGCTCCACCGGTCACCGCGGCGCGGATTCTCGGTCGAGTTCGCCGAGCACCGGATGTATCAACCCGGCGACGACCTGCGCTACGTGGACTGGAAGCTGCTTGGCCGCAAGGACCGGCTCTATGTCAAGCAGTTCGAGGAAGAGACCAACCTCCGAGCCATGATCGTCTTCGACACCAGTCGCTCGATGGCGTGGACCGGCGCTCCCGATTCTCTCCTGACCAAACTCGACTACGCCCGACGCCTCATCGCCGCGCTCTCATTGGTGTTGGTTCGCCAACGGGACGCCACGGGGCTCATCACGTTCGACGACGAGGTGCGTACGGTGACCCCCCCCAAGGCCCGGATGACCCATTGGCGCCACCTCCTCGGCACACTCGCCGGGCTTGAAGCCGGCCGCCGAAGCGCGGCTGAGCGAGGGCTGAGCCGCGTCCTGGCCGCCCTCAGGCGGCGAGGCTTGGTGATCTTCGTCTCCGACCTCTTGTTCGACCGCGACCTGGCGTTCACCGCGCTTCGATTCCTGCGTCATCGCGGGCACCAGATCCTCCTCCTCCATATCATGGATCCTGGTGAAGTCTCGCTCAGCGGACCGGCGGAGGCGCGGTTCGAGGACCCCGAAACCGAAGCGGCCGTCACCCTGCGGCCCAAGGACTGGGCCCGAGTCTACGAAACCACGGTGCAAGAAGCGGTGTCGGAGTGGCGGCTGGCCTGCCGGAGCATTGGTATTCAGTACCACTGCATTCATACCAACACGCCCTTTGGGCTCGCGCTCCGG
>JBFILE010000253.1:0-5920 GCA_041599855.1 Thermoplasmatota archaeon | reverse complement strand
CTCATGGTTCAGCGAGATGGGCCTCCTGTCCATCGCATTCCACCCGGACCACGCATCCAACGGATTCGTGTTCGTGAGCTATGTGGATCAGGCGCAGCGGACCCACCTGGACCGGTATTCGCGAAGCATCCTCGATCCCCTCACGCTGGACCCCCTGTCCGTGTCGCCGGTCATCACGCTGCAGCAGCCGTTCTTCAACCACAACGGCGGCCTCGCCCTCTTCGGCCCCGACGGATACCTGTACTTCGGCCTCGGTGACGGCGGCCTCGCGAACGACCCCCTCGACACGGGCCAGGACCCATCCGACCTCTTCGGCAGCATCCTGCGCCTTGACGTGGACTCCGTGCCCGTCGGCTATGCGATCCCGGGCGACAACCCGTTCGCGGATGGCGTGGGCGGCGCTCCTGAAGTGTGGTCGTACGGCCTCCGGAACCCGTGGAGATTCAGCTTCGACGGCGACGACCTCTGGATCGGGGACGTGGGCCAGAACCTGTGGGAGGAGGTCAACCACGCGCCCGGGAATCCGCCCGCGATGAACTACGGATGGCGCGTCCGCGAAGGCGCGCACGCGTTCCAGTCGAGTCGCCATGCCGCGGCGCACCCGCTGACGGAGCCCGTCACCGAGTACAGCCATTCGGAAGGTTGCAGCATCACGGGCGGCCACGTGTACCGCGGCAGCGACCCCGCCCTCTCGACCCTTGTCGGGAAGTACACGTTCGCGGACTACTGCAGCCAGCGCGTGTGGACGTACGACGCAGTGGGCGGCCGACAAGTCCTGATCGCGGACTCGAACGCGGACGTGAGCAGCATGGGCGTCGGCCCCGACGGGACCCTGTACGTCCTCGCACTCGGCCTCCAATCGGACCCTGTCGGGGGATGGGTCGGTCGCATCGTCGGGTGATGCCGGGGAGGTCCGGGCACGGTGCCGCCGGGCACATGTCCCGACCCACCCGTACCGACGGGGGAAAAAACCTCCATCACGCGAGGCGCGCACGGAATGGTTAAAGAAACGCCCGCCCATGGCGGCCTGATGCTGAAGCAAGGGGAGGGTTGGATCGCGCTCGTCGCGATGGCCGTGTTGTTGCCGCTCGCGAGCGCTTCGCCCGTGGCGGTCGATTCCCACGTGGTCACGAGTGAGAAGCCCGGCGGCGCGGATTATCTCGTGGAGACCGTCGTGGTGGACGTGGCCGGCACGCTCACCCTCACGAACGTGGACCTGCGCAACCATGACGTGGTCTCGGACGCCAACGGCCCCGAAACCAACCCGTGGTGCGAACGCTACCTCACCCGGGAATGCCCGCTGTTCGCATCGCCGTTGATCGGCCTTGGCGAACAGGCGGAAGTCGAGGGCATCGACCAGTTGACCCCCCTCGAATCCTACGAATTCCACTGCTCCATCCACCCGTGGATGCGGGGCACCATCATCGCCGTCTGATCAGGAGGAATCCCACTTGAACCGTACTGCAACCAAGGTTTCCGTCATTGCCCTTGCAATCGCGACCCTGCTCGCGACCCACGTTCCCACCGCCCTCGGGCATGAGGACGAACCCGTGACCCCACAGGAGCTGGCCGACCGCTTCGTGCCCCGCGCACCGGGCGTCGAGCGCAGCATGACGTTCTACTACGGCCCGTTCACCATTCCGCCCGGTCAGGACATCAACCGCGTCACTGCGGACGTTCCCGTGCAGGGCGGATTCCTCACGAGCGTCCAAGCGAATGTGTACGACGCCGAAACCGGCGCGCGGCCCTCGAACCAGGACATGCATATCCATCACGCCCACTGGTTTCGCATGAGCGAGGACCCGAGCGACGACTACTACGTGAGCGGCGGCGACCTCTTCGGGATCTCGTGGGTGTTCGGCACGGGCGAGGAGCGCACGAAGGGCGACCTTGATGCCCGCAGCCAAGCCGAGGGTGAAGACGGACCGAGCTACGGCATCTTCATCGAGCCGGGCCAGCCGCAGGCGCTCATCTACATGCTCCACAACAAGAACGCTGTCACACGGAACGTGTACGTGGCGCTTGATGTGCAGTTCATCTACGGGTCTGCGGACGACATCCGGAACGCCCCCGCGGACTGTGGACCCCTCCCGCTTGAGGAAGGCGAAGCGTGCCGCGCTGGGGAGGACCTCCGCCATCTCCACGGCAAACTCTGGGGGAACACGTTCGACGTTCCCCGGAACTTCGAGGCGTGGGCAGCGGGGCAGGAATCCTTGTTCGTCCGCGGCCCCGATGATTCGGGAAGCATGATGTTCACGGCAAGCTCCGATGGCACGGGCCTCGGCACCGCAGGCCACCTGCACCCCAACGGCATCGACGTCATCATCGCGAACATGGGCCCCGCCGGGAGCGGGTGCGAGGCGGACGCCGATGGCGATGGCCGCCCCGGCATCACCCTTGCCGTGAGCCACAAGTTCGAGCAGGTGCCCGGCATCACGAGTTCGGAGGAATACCAGATGGGCGTGACGCAGGACGGGTGGCGGACGCCCGTGCGCGCCGGCGACCGCATCGCCCAGTTCGGCACGTACCTGAACCACGAGTTCGCGAGCTACGAGGCCATGAGCTTCGCCGGCTTCTACGTGGACCGGCAGGCGCCGCCCGCACCCCACGATGCGGATTGCTCGACACCGGAAGGGCAGGCCGCCTTCTTCGAGGCGAGTCGCGCGTACCTCATCGATCAGGGGACCCCGATCCCGTTCACCGACATGGCGACGTACCGTGCGGACGTCATCGAGACGAAGCTCAATGATGACTGGAAGGGCCGCGTGAGCCACGGTCACTGCGGGTGGCCGGACGATGTGACGACGGAGGACGATGAATCGAAGCCGTGCGACGACCCGTCGAAGCCGACGCCGGCCGCGGGCGCGGGTCGTGCCGTGACGGAGGTCCACATCGCGGACTTCCTGTACGTGCCCGGTGACCACTCGCTTTCCGGTCAGCTGGGCGCGCCGGCGCGGGTGGTGCAGGGTGGGAAGCTCCTGTTCATCAACGAGGATGTCGGGATCGGGGTTCGGCACTCGGTGACGAGCTGCAAGTTCCCGTGCAATGGAAAGTACGTGGCGAACTATCCGCACCCGGACGGCTACTTCGATTCGGACAAGATGGGGAACCTCGACTACATCGACGGCGGCCTCGTTGCGACCGGCGGAACCCATGAGGTGGCGGGGTACACGTACAGCGGCCCCGGCGTCCCCGACGCCACCCACCCCGAATGGGAGTTGGACACCGAGAACCTGGAGCCCGGCATGTACAGCTACTACTGCCGCATCCACCCGTGGATGCGGGGATGGGTCGAGGTCGCTCCCGTCGAGTGATCGGGCTCCGACACGGACCGGCCCCTTCGGGGGGCCGGCCCATCCGTGGCATGGCTCGTGCCGGGCAGCCAACGCCCTCCGGCCCTCGGCGGCTGCGCAGTTCGAACGCGGAAAATGCCGGGGGATGGGGCGTCATGTGACCACCCACGCCTTGGGCGTCAGGCCGACCTCCATTCGGGGAGCGGGGTCAACGGCCCCTGGGTCTGGTGCGGATGGGGTCGCCGCAGATGCTGCGACATCCGGAGAAGGATGAAAACCCTGTCACCCATGGCCCAAGTCCATGGCCACACCATCGAAACCCATAAACGCCCACGCATACAATGCATACACCATGCCCGATGCCACATCCCTCCGCATCGACGGAACGGTGAAGGTCGACCTGGACGCGCTTCAGGGGGACGTGCAGGCAACGGGCGACCGCGTCAGCCACTCGACCCTCATTGCGCGTCTTGTCGCGTTCGCCCGCGAGCATGAGGCCGCATTCCTCGGCGCCCGTGCCGGGTGGCGCCCTCCGACACGGGCGCAGGTGACGGCGCTCCTTCGGGAGGCCGTGGACATCGGGGAGCCGACCGATGCGGGGCGCGACATCGATGCGACCCTGTACGGCGGCGACGCATGACGCGCCTTCTCCTCGACACGGGCCCCATCGTCGCGGCCGCACTGTCCCGCGACCGGCGTCATGACGATGCGCGGCGGCTGGTCGTTGCCATCGCTGACGGGCGCTGGTCGCGCGTCATCATGACGGATCATGTGCTTGTGGAATCCTTGAATTTCGTGTGCGCCCGCACGCGGTCGCCGCAGGCGGCCGCGTGGATCGTTCGCGCCATCTTCGGGGACGATGAGGCCCCGGGGATCGTGAGCGATTTCGTGCGCGTGGGCGATGTGCAGGCCGCACTGGACGGCTTCATCCGGGAGCATGCGCGGGGGTTGTCCATGACGGATTGGACGAGTGTGGCCACCATGCGGGCGGAGGGCATCGATGAGATTGCGACGTTCGATGGAGGTTTCGGGGGCGCCGTGAAGGTCGCGGTGTGGTAGCCGCCGGACCTACGGCCTCCTGGTTCACCGGGCGCATCCGCCGTTGCAGGCGATGATTTGGGGCGGGATCAGTTCCCGGTCTGCGCGGCCAACCATGCGCTGGAGACGTCGCCGGTGCGGACGCGTTGCGGGTGGTATCCGACGTCCATGGTGGCGACTTCGTTTCCGGTTTCGTAGGAGATGGCGGAGATCTGGTCGAGGCCGCTCCAGCTGACGAGGCAGTGGTTGCCGTCGTCGCTTGTGGTGGACCAGTAGGGTTTGGCGCCTTCGGGTTTCTGGAGGATGGTGTATCCGGTGAAGTCGTTCCGGGGGACCATGGCGGCGTAGTCGCTCATGGTGCCGGCGACGCAGAGGGTGGTGCCGGCGTAGTTCATGGCGATGCCGTGGTGGGCGGAGTCGAGGAGGTATTGTTCGCGGGGTGTGTCGGGGACGTGGTTGGGGAGGTAGGCGAGGCGTTGCACTTCTTCCTTGACGAGGTCGTATTCGACGAAGCCGTGGAAGAAGGAGACTTGGAAGTAGACTTTCGTTTCGTCGGGGGTGAGGGCCATGGGGCGGACGGCGGCGCTCATGCCGCCGTGGCCGGCTTCGGCGAGTTTCTGTCCGATGTCGACGCGGGAGAGAATCTCATTCGTTTCGGCGTCCACGACCTGGAAGTAGCGCTCGCCTTTCGTGGTGTCGAGGATGGGGTGGTCGGCGGGGGTGTACACGAGCCCGATTGATGCGTGGTAGATGCGGGTGCCGTCGGCGCCGTACACGTTTTCGTGGGGGCTGTCGCCGGATGGGAAGCGGCCGACTTCCTTGCCGGTTGTGACGTCGAGGATGTGGACGACGTTGCCGGTGCTGGCGGAGACGGCGACGTGTTTTCCGTCGGGGGAGACGGCCATGTGGTCGGAGCGTTGGCCGTCGACGACGAAGCGCCAGATGATGTCGCCGCTTGCGATGTCCATGCCGATGACGTCGCGGAGGCTGGGGCGGGAGACGACGAGGGTGGTGCCTTCGTTGGCGCTGTACATGTCGTCGACGTATTGGTCGTTGCCTTCGCCGACGGCCATGCGGATGGCGAGGAAGTAGCCGAGGCGTTCGGGGTCGGAGGCGATCTCGAGCATGCGTTCGTCGAGGTCGGGGATGATGTTGAGGCGGGCGATGCGGGTGAAGGAGGGGATGGGGCCTTCGGGGTGGAATTGGATGATGTCGGCGGTGCCGTCCCAGTTGTTGCCGACGAAGAGGACGCGGGCGGTGGCGGGGGCCACCTCTTCGGGGGTGCAGGATTCGGTGCAGGCGTCCACGACGGCGAGGGTGTAGGTGGGGCCATGGTCGGTGGACAGGCCGAGCGCGAGGGGCGCGGTGAGCGCGATCAGGAGGGTGAGGGCGATCGGGATGCGGGACATGGCGTGAAGCCTCCTCGGGCGAATCATGCCCGGGGATGGGCTTCAGGGTGTCGGTGGACGGAACGGGCGTAAGAGGGGGCCCGGTGGGTGGGGCAAGGGTCGTGATGGGCTGGGCGCGTACAGGTCGTGATGCCGGGCGTCCGTGGTGCGTCGGCCGCTCGTCGTCGTCGTCGTGGGCGG
>JBFILE010000252.1:0-5954 GCA_041599855.1 Thermoplasmatota archaeon | reverse complement strand
CCCCCGCACCCATCGTCATTTGCCGACCCTTGGAGACGGCGCCATTAAATCCCCCCTGACCCGTCCAGCATTCCTTGCGCATCGTGAACTGGAAGCACGAGGACATGGCCCGCATGGGCCTCGCCTACCGCATCATCCACCCCATGACCCCGTGGTGGCACAACCGCCTCACGCGGATGCGGGTGAAGGGCGAGGAGAACGTGCCGGCCGAAGGCGCCGCCATCCTCGCCATCCAGCACCTGAGCTGGTGGGACCCCATCATCGCGAGCACATGCCTCACGCGTCCCATCCATTACCTCGGCAAGCGCGAGGTCATGGTGGGACCCCTCACCGACCGCTTCTTCCGGAGCGGCGGCATCATTCCCGTGGACCGGAAGGCCAAGTCCAACGAGGAGGCCATCCGCAAGAGCCTCGAATGCCTGGAGGATGGCAACATCATCGGCATCTTCCCGGAAGGGACCCGCGGCCGCCCCGGCGAGCCGTTGAAACCCAAGCCGGGCGTGGCCCGTCTCGCCCTCCTGTCGGGCGCCCCCGTGATTCCATGCTCCGTGCTCACGGATCGGTTCTGGCCGCGCGATCAGACGATGCCGAAGATCGGGGAACCCGTGTATGCGCGCATCGGGGAACCGTTGCGATTCCGGCAGGACCTTGACCTCGCAACGGACAAGGACGCATGCCGGAAGATCGCGGACGAGGTCATGACCGCCATCCTGAAGTGCCGGGACGAGGCGGATGCGGCGCGGGAGCGCAAGGAATCGTGGCGCCGGCTGCGCCCGCGGGCGTACTACTATCCGGGTGAGGAGACCGTGCGCGGGTGGTTCGGGAAGCGGGACCGCAAAGGCCAGTGATGACGGAGGCCCGTGGGAATCCCGGCGGCACGGTCAGACACCTTAATGGCCGACCCCCGCGTTCGCGGCGGCCATGCGCCGCGTCAAGGCCGTTGCCTTCGATTTCGATGGCACGCTCCTTCAATCGATGGAGAACCATGTGGCCGCGTACCGGCATGTCTTCCACCCCCTCGGTGTGACCATCGAGCCCCGCGACATCTTCCTTCGGGAAGGGCAGCGCGCGGAAGAGGTGATCTTCTCGATCCTCGAAGACCGCGGTCTCGAAGCGGATCGCACCATTGCGGCGCGCCTCGGCAAGGAGAAGGGAGTGTTCTTCCGTTCCCTGCCGGAGCCTGCCTGGTATCCGGGCGGGAAGGAACTGATCGAGGGATTGGCGGCGGACGACTACCGGCTCTGCCTCGTCACGGGGACCACCCGGGAGAATGTGGAACACATCATCGGTCGCGAGATCGACGTGTTCGAGCACGTGGTGACCGCGGGGGACGTGACCCACGCAAAGCCCCACCCGGAACCCTACACGAAGGCATTCAAGGCCCTGTCCGTGGACGCGGCCCATGCGTTCGTGGTGGAGAACGCGCCCCTCGGCGTGCGATCAGGGAAGGCCGCGGGCGCGCGGGTGGTGGCCGTGACCACGACCCTCGGCGCGCCGGATCTTGCGGATGCGGACGTGGTCGTCGGCGGCCTCCCCGAGGTGCGCCGCGTGATCGAGGACGGTGAAGCGCAATGACGGAACGGATCAACGGGAAGGCCACGGCGGAGGCGCGCGCGAACCTCGCGTTCGTGAAGTACTGGGGTCGCGCGGACCCGAAACTGAACATCCCCCTCAACGGGAGCATCAGCATGACCCTCGACGGCCTCGTGACCACGACGACGGTTGCATTCGAGAACGGCCTTGCGCGGGACGAGGTCAACCTGAACGGCGCGAAGGCGACGGAGCGGGAGCGCGCCCGCGTCGAGCGGCACCTCGACCGGATGCGGAAGATGGCAGGCGAAACGCGCCACGCCCGCGTCGCCAGCGTGAACGCATTCCCGAAGGGTGCGGGCCTCGCATCGAGTGCAAGCGCGTTCGCCGCGCTCACCGTGGCCGCCGCCGAAGCCCTCGCCATGCAGAAGAGCCGCGAGGAACTCAGCGCCATCGCGCGCCTCGGGTCCGGGAGCGCAAGCCGCAGCCTCTACGAGGGGTTCTCGGAATGGGTCCCCGGCCATGACCACGATTCCAGCCACGCGGTTGCGGTCGCGCCCAAGGACCACATCGACATGGTGGACGTGGTGGCGCTTGTGGAGACCGGTGAGAAGAAGGTCGGCTCAAGTGAAGGGCATGACCTCACGGGCTCGAGTCCGTACATGGACGCCCGCCTCGCGCGCCTCCCTGCCCGCCTCGACAAGGTCCGGAAAGCCATCCTCGCCGCCGACTTCGACACCCTCGGGTCCGAGAGCGAGCATGAGGCCATCGAGTTCCACGCGGTCGCCATGACGTCGAATCCGAGCCTCCTGTACTGGATGCCGGAGACGGTGCGCATGCTCCACGCGGTCCGCGGCTGGCGCGAGGATGGCGTGCGCGTGTGGATGACCCTCGATGCGGGGCCGAATCCCCATCTCCTGATTCCGCGGAGCGACCTTCCGCGCCTCCTCAAGCGCTTGGATGCCGTGGGGTACGGCGGGGAGCGGGTCCTCGTCGCGGGACCGGGCGATGCCCCCAAGGTCCTCGCGAAGCACCTGTTCTGAGGGATCGGCGCGGGGCATTGCCCGCTCGCGGCGCGCGACGCAGGGCATCGTCGACCCATGGCGCCGGGTGGCTCGCGCCTCGACGCGGCGGACCGACGGGGAGGCCCGTCACGGGGAATCGCCTCGACCTCGCGGATCGAAGCCCCCACCCTCTGCCTCATCCACAATAATCATACCTATTCCGGGATCTGCACCCCCCATGCGCCGACTCCTCGGTCCCGCCCCCGTCCGGGCGACTGGCCGCTCCCGGTGGCTTGGAGGCAGGAACCCCATGACGGCCGCGACGTCACTCGCGTTCCCCGCAGCCGCGGCCGCGGTCGCACTCGTCCTTCTTGCAGGCCCGGCCGCCGGGCAACTGTCCTCGGATCCGTTCTCGCTCACCGTCGGCGCATTCGAGCGCCCCATCGCACCCCTCTCCGAAACCCTGGAGGTGCCGGTGACCGTGACGGCGGATTGCTCCATGTACACGGACTCGGGGCTCGTCCCGCTCCGGGTGGCCCTCGCCGTCAAGGACCTGCCGGATTGGGCGATCACCACCTTGAATCCCCCCGCACTCTTCCTCACGATTGCGCCGTGTCCCGGTACAACGACCGCAACAGCAGCCCTCCTGGTTTCCGTGACGGATCGCGCGCCCGCGTTCACGCCACACACCTTCGAGGTGGTGGCGACGACCGAGGGGATGCGCAACTCCTACGAGGCACGGCAGTACGGCGACATGGAAGCCGGGTACCTTGGCGTCGTGAACGCAACCCTCGCCACACCGACCCCTCTCGGCGCGAAACCCGGCTCGGAAGTTGATGTCGAGGTCAGCATCGCCAACACCGGGAACGGGCCCACAGCCGTCACGTTCACGTCGACCGCGGTGGACGGATGGGCGATCACGCCTCCGGACCCCATCACCCTTGAGAACCCCCTGATTGGCACGGGCGGAGACATGCAGATCGTCCGTTTCCGGGTGACGACACCGGATGGCGTGGGCTACGTCGATGAAGCCGCCGTCTTCCGCGTGGTGGCTTCGCCGGCCTACGCCGCCGACCCGACCCTGCGCGGCATGGACGCTGATCTCGTCATCGAGGTGAACACGAAGGGAGTGTCCGTCCCCGGCGCGCCCGGTTTCCCCGCCCTGGCGGCACTGGCTGGCCTTGCCATCGTGCTGCGGCGCAGGAGTGAACGCGCATGAATCGATGCCGCAAGGTCGCGGCATTCGTCCGATCCACCGCGCTCCCCGCCTGCCTGCTCCTGATGGCGACGCTCACTCCGGCGGCGACGGCGCAGGACACGTCCGAGTGGTTCACCCTCGCCATCGACCCGGTTCCTTCCACGATTCCGCCCCTTGGCGGCGTGGTCATGACGAACGCGACCGCAACCGTGAACTGTGCGCTTGCGAAGCAGAGCATGGATCGACTCGAGATCGCGTTCAATGTCGACTCCGGCCCCTCGTGGGCCACCATCGTGGTGCTCCCGGAGGCCCGGTACATCGACACGGCCTCATGCCCCCTCGCGGACCCGATCGTCCGCGCCGGAATCGCCATCGCCGCCTCGGACCGCGCCCCTGCATTCGCGGCCGAGCCCTTCGCCATCTCGGCGTCCACACGCGGATTGCTCGCCACCTATTCCGCCCGCGACGAATCGTCCATCGAGGCCTCGTTCTTCGGGATCATCGATTCGCAGGTCGATGCGTCCATCCAGCATGCGGATCCGGGGGATTCGATCACCTCACGGGTCACCATCCGCAACGTCGGGAACGCCGCCACGGAGGTCACGATCAGGGCATCCGAGGTCCCGAAGGGATGGATGGCCGGGATCCCCGGCTCATTCATCCTTGAGAGCCACCAGGAAGGCGGCGCGGAAACCGATCGCACCTTGGCGCTCACGTTCGCGGTTCCGGAGGATGCCATGCCGAACACGGTTCATCGCATCGCGATCAACATCACGAGCGCGCCCGCGGCTCGGTCAGACCTTGTGGGTGACCACGCGGATTTCACGCTCCTCCTCCGTATCCCGGGCGCATCGGCAGCTTTCAATGCGCCGGGACCGTCCGGGCTGCTGCTTGCGCCCGCGGTCGTGGCGTTGGCCGTTGCCCTCCGGGGTCGAAACGTCTGACCGCCCATGGGACGCTTGCCATGGCCGCGGCGCGTACGCAACGGGTGCTGAAGGCCGCGGCACCCAGGACAAACGCCAGCTGAACACCCCATGTCCACGAGGGGTCGCGCCATCAATGGCCCCATCCACAACGACCTTACGCCGCGACACGATTCCGCGACCATGGAGTGCCACGCCGCGCCATCCCGCGGGTTCGCACGAAGCGTGCTCGCCTTCGCCTGCCTCGCCGCCATGTTCGGGATCGCGGGAACCGCACTCGCCCAGTCCGGGGAGATTGCGGTCGCGGTCGACCCGTTCGCGGGACCCATCGTACCCACGACGGGCATGGACAACGCAACGATCACGATCACCGTCGATTGCGCCCTCGTGGCAAGAAGCAGCCCGGAACCGGTCCGCGTCGAACTCGCCATCGAGGATGCGCCGCCGTGGGTGGTGTTCACCCTCGACCCGCCCGTGGTGTTCATCCCCGCAGGCGACTGCCCCCTCGGCACGCCTGCGCCCGCAACCAGCACGCTGATTGCCTCCACGCGGCCGGAAGCCCCCGCAATGCGGTCGGCACCCTTTACCGTCATTGCCTCCACCGAAGCCCTCGGCGACACGTTCGAAGCGCAGCAGGATTCGTCCATCATGGCGGACTTCTTCGGCGCGTTCAGCCTCGCGCTCGTGAACGAGACCACGGACCCCGCGTCGCCGGGCGGGCGGCTGGACATCCCGGTCCGCATCACGAACCTGGGGAACGGCGTCACCCGGTTCCTTTCGACGGTGACGGTCGAGGGCGACAATGCGGATGCGTGGAAGGTGACCGCCCCTTCCGACCTCACCTTGGAATCGCCGGCCGAGGACGGCACCGCCACGACCGCGGTCGCCGTTGTCATCGCGTGGGCACCGGAATCCCACGGCGCCCGGCAGGCGTCCGTGAACATCACCCTCGAAGTCGCGAGCCACCACGGCCCGGATCCGTCGAAGCCGGGCGCCGCGGATCGCATGACCTTCATGATCATGGCGGACGGGTTCGAGAACGGCGCAGGTGACGAGTCGAACGGCGTTCCGGCACCGGCCGCGGGGCTCGCCATCATCGGGCTTGCGACGGTCGCGCAGGCGTTGAGGAGGCGACGTGCGTGACCCGCTCGCGGGTCGGACGGATCGCCACCCGCATCGCCCTTCTCGCGAGCTTCCTTGTTGCGGTTTCCGGGAACACGACCGCCCAGGAGCCGCCGTCGGAATGGTTCATGATGGAGATGGATCCGTTCCTCGGCCCCGTCGTGCCCGTTGACGGTT
>JBFILE010000251.1:0-5963 GCA_041599855.1 Thermoplasmatota archaeon | reverse complement strand
TCCTTCAGCGCGAAGCCGCCCACGTGGCCCGGCTCCCCAGGAATTTGAGGAGATACTGGGCAAGTTCCCGTCCCGCTTCCTTGGTTAGCTTCGGGGGCTTGATCGGCGAATCGTCGCTGAACTTGCTGTAGTGACTCGCCGCCGCGAATTGACCGAAGTACGGGATTTCCCGGGTGATTCCGTCCGGCTCGGTCACCGTCAACGTCGTCGCATGCATCCCTTCCGCGTAGAACTCAGGCGCGTACCCGCCGTACGGACTGCAGACGGATTGCGAGGTGAACCACTGGCAGCGCAGGGCATCCGGAGAGTACAAGGCCTTCAGGTGGGCCCCTTCGGGCAGGTACGCCACGAACGGATTCGCAAGCCTCGCGTGCTCGTACGTGAAGACCTGTGGCACATCCTCGGGCACGTCGGGGCTGCCGAAGGAGGCAACGCGCGATCCGCTGACACCAACAAGGGAACCCTCACCGATGTCGAACTCGACCACGTCGAGGCCCTGGATGAACGAATGGGCGGCTTCGACGGGGACCCCGTTCAGGAGCGTCCCCTTGAACACGTAGTCGTGCATCTCGCCGTACGGCATGTCGCCATCGAAGGCGAAGCGGAGACCGTACGGGGATGCCGAGGTGAAGGAGGTCACATCCTCGCCGTCGACGGACAAGGACCATGACGAGAACATGGCCATGGCGCACGAAGTGCCGATGCGGATGGTCGGGGATCGGTCGAACTCGAAACCCTGCGGCTTCGCAAGGACCTTGATCGCGAGGTTGATGAGCAGCGTCTGGTCGATGAGTTTGAACGTGTTGCCGAGGACGTCCCGCGCCACCACTTTCACGGCAAACCAGCGGGGCCCGAAATCGAGCGGGGGCAGTTCGATGGCTGCGTCCGTGTAGCCCTTGCCATCAAAGATCCTCCGCGGTTCGGTGGTGACCGTCATGGGCACCCCGTCGAAGGTCACCTCGACGGCTTCGAGGGATGCCGTGTGCCGGATGGTGAGAGGGATGTTTTCCAGCACGCAGCCGGTGAGGGAGGTCGGGAGGCGTGTGGTCGCGAGGGACGTGACTTCGCGGCCAATGAGGCTGAGGACCGCACTCGTCGTTTCCCCCACGGCGTGAATGGTCCACGACAGCGTGTGGATGCCCTCGGGGATGGGCGCCACGTGACGGATGGATGGGCCGCTGGTTTGCCGGATGACGGGATGGCCGTCGATGGCGAAAATGACGACGCCACGCCCTTCCACCTGCACGCGGAACGCGAACACATCGACGTTCTCCACGTCGAACGCGAGGGTTTCGGTCGTCTCGGCCAATGCTTCAACCCGGAACTGGGCGTTCGCGGCGCTGATGAGACGCCATCCGTCATCGGTCGGGATTTCGTTTGCGGGGACGCCGTTTGCGAGGTCCGCGATCCGGAACAAGGTGCGGGTGGTTGTTTCTGCGTTGCCCGCAACCGCAACGGCGGGGACCACGAGAATGGCGACGACGACGAGGATCAGGATGGGGCGATGGCTGGCACTGGTGCGTAGTGAAATGGATGGCATATGTACTCCCTCCGGCAGCATCGACGAACGATGCCGCGGTGTTCTCCGGAGAGCACATTGCAGGCGGCAGATATTCAGGGTTGCTGCAAATGGACACGACAGTGCAACCGGGCGCCGATGCATGTCGTCGTACGCAGCGGCCGCGGCCTATGCGCGGTCGTGCAGGGCCCGCGACGACTTCTGTTTGATGGGCAGCGTCACCCAGCGGTGGATGCCGCCGTCGCGCTCCAACGCAGCCATGCCTTCCTCGATGGCCGCGGCCATGCGGGACGTGTGGTCCGCAAGCCGCTCATACGGCGGGGGCAGGCTGCGGACATGCTGGATGACGGCGTCCGGGTCGAACCGTCCGGGCGCGCACGTGCCACACGAGTATTTTCCGGTGAGCCGGACGCGGCGCCGCCATTCATGGCCGCATGCGCCGCACGCGTACACGTGGCGGTACGCGACATTCGTCGGTCCGCGGTCACAGTCGCCGTTCGGGTCCACTCCAACACGCTGGAGGTATCCCTGGAATTCGGGAGGGTGACCGACTTCGCCGTCGCGCGCATACAGGTACGCGTGCACGAGTTCGTGCTTGAGGGTCGCATCGAACTCCTCCCAATGGGTGTCCCTCGCGAGGGCCCCCTCTTCGAGGAGGAACAGGTACGGGGAGAGGCGGACGAGATGGCGGCGATAGTAGATGATGGCCCAGCTGGCCGTGATGAGTTTCGAGAATTCGATGCGGTGCGGCGGAATGGCCTCGCCGGGGAAATGTCGCCGGGCGAGTTGCCGCCAGCGCGCATTCAGGAGCCGTTCCAGGTCCGCGACGAGGGCATCGCGCCGCCCGCGAATCCGGTCAGGCACATGCGGATGGACGCGGGCACGGGAAAGATGGGAGCCTGACACCGTGTTGAAAATGGTCGCCGGGGCCTTATGAATGCGTCCCGAATTCCGAAAGTGCATCCCGTCCGTCACGCGGGTCGCGCGGCTTCGCTGACCGGCGGAATCCGCGCGGGCGCGTCCACTCGCCAGCCCTCGTCGGGATCGTACCGGTACGATCCTTTCACGCCACCGGTTGCGATGGCGCGGACCCCATCGAGGAGGGCGTCCACGTCTGATTCCGTGTTGAACACGCCGAGGCTGCCGCGGGCGGCGCCGGGAATGTGGTCGAGGCGGGTCGTCTGCGCTTCGTCGATGCGGGCGCGCATGGCGGCGGCACTCTCATCGTCGAGGCCGAGAAGGCGGTACAGGTACGGGTGGGCGCAGAAACAGCCGTTGCGTGTGGCCACGGCATGCTCGGCGTCGAGGATGGTGCTGACCTGGGCGTGGTCGAACCCGTCAATGGTGAACGCGGCAAGACCGATGCGGGTTTCCGCGTCGCCGCCGCCGAGGACCTTGACTCCCGGCATTTCGCGGAGGCCGTCGAGGAGCTTCGCGGTGAGGACGCGCTCGTGCTCGCGCACCTGATGCATGCCGATGCCCTTCAGGAATCGGGCTGCGGCGCCGAATGCGATGACGCCCGGGATGTTGGGGGTGCCGCCTTCGTGGCGTGCAGGCGCCTTGTTCCACATCGCGTCATCGGACGTGACGTAAAGGACCGTGCCCCCGCCGGGGAGGTACGGAGGCGCCCGATCGGCCACGTCCTGCGGGGCAAGCAGGAATGCGGCGCCGTACGGGGCGTACGCCTTGTGGCCGGCGGCTGCTACGAAATCGAGGTGCTCGGGGTGGCCCGCGGGCTTCACGTCGAGGGGCGCGTGGGCGAAGCGCTGGGCGGCATCCACGAGGATGCGGGCGCCGTGGTCGTGGGCCAGGCGCGCCATGGCGTGGACCGGGGGCATGAGGCCGCTCACATTGGAGGCTCCGGTGACGGCGACGAGCTTCACCTTGTTCGACTGGAGTTTCGCCTCATAGTCGGCAAGGTCGAGGGTTCCGTCATCGAGAACGGAGATGTGAGCCGTCCTGCCGCGGGCACGGTACGGGAGGTCGTTGGAATGATGCTCCATCTCGGTGGTGAGGACGATGCCGTCCTCCTTCGCCATGAGGTGGGCTGCGAGGTTGAGGGCGCCGGTCGTGTTCGTCGTGAACATCATCGCCTGGTCGGCAAGGGACCCGCCGACGAAGTCGGTGAGGTCGCGACGGGCATCCTCGAAGAGGTCGCTCGCCACCCGGCTGAGAACGTGGTTTCCGCGATGGACGTTCGCGTAGTCCTCGGATACGAACCGGGACACGGCGTCGATGACGGGGCGCGGCGGCGGCGTGGAGGCCGCGTGGTCCATGTAGATCACGCTGCGTTCCTCGCCGGAGAAGGGCATCGTGATCCGCCGGTTCACGATGGGGAAGGCATCCCGCACGTAGTCCATGTTCATGAAGCAACCTCAATGGAGCGTGATACGGGAACGAGAATCGTCTTTCCCCCTTACCTGTAAGGTCCTCATGATTGGGCCTCATATTTGCCCGGTCAGGAACGGGTTCGCGAGGATCGCGCCCAACCGCGGCCGCCCCCACGGCAGGGCCGGGGAGGCGGGGTGCGACAACGAGTTGTCGCGCGGAAGCAACGGGCAGGTGCGCAGGCACCGCCCGCATCAGTCGTTGTAGATGTCGATCTGTTTGGGCACCATGCCGCGGCGAGCCAGGTACTGGGCCTGGGTCTTCGTGTACCGCCAGACGACGTCCGCCTTCTCTTCCTGGAATTCCCAGGGCTTCACGATGACGAGATCGCCTTCGCGGATCCACATGCGGCGCTTCATCTTGCCGGGGATGCGGGCGAGGCGACTCTGGCCGTCCTCGCACATGACCTTGAGACGGGATCCGCCCATGAGCTGATCGGCCACGCCGAAGAGTTCGGAGAGCTTCTTGTCCGGGAGCTTGACCCGGACATACCCCTGTTCGTCGGGGCGGGGAGCGTACTTGCCGCGGCCTTGGCCCGCGGGCATCTTGTCGAGGCCGGGACCACCGGTGGCCGCGGGGGCTGCGGAGTCTCCGTCGCCCTCGGTCTCCTCACCCTCCTCGTCCTCTTCGTCGCCCTCGACTTCCTCATCGTCGCCCTCTTCGAAATCCTCTTCCTCGGATTCGATCTCCTCTTCCTCGGGCTCTTCTTCGTCGTCGGGGCGACCTGACATCGGTCGGGGAACGCGGATTCCCTTAGATAAACGTATGGGGTCTTCCACGGGGGGCTCCACACCAACACGGCGGCCATGCGGGCATCGCCCGGATTCACGGCCCCGAACCGTCGCCGGGCGCATCCTTTCCGCGACGTTTCGCGAGGCGCTGGTTGCGCTTCACATCGCCCCAGTACGCAACAAGGCCGAGGGGACCGGAGAGGAACGTGAGCGTGAACCACCATTCCGGGATCGGGTTCCCTTGACGCTTCAGGACGCGCAGCTGGATGAACGCGGGAATCACGCAGACGACCAGCCAGGCGCCCGCGATCCAGAGCCATTGCTCCGTCGAAAAGCCCGGATGCGCGACGTCGACGTGATCCACGGGGCGCGATGATCCCTTCCCATAGATCAGGGTTCGCCGGATTCAATCCTGGACGCCCGCAAGCGCGGCCACGACCGCCGCCACGGCCTCCGCAACGTCGTGGACGACCCCGATGCCGGCGCCGGGCAGCAGGTCAGCCGGCGTGGGAACTCCGGCCCAACCGAGGAGGATGATGGGCCGACCCGACTTCACCGCAAGGGCGACTTCGGAGAGGGTGCCGGCGCCACCGGGAAGGGCGATCACCACGTCACAGGACAAGGCGTTCACGACGTTGCGGGCGTCGCCCATGCCCGTGAAGATGGCGACGTCGAGGAATTCGGAGACTGGCGCATCTGCGGCCGATCGGCCCGGAAGGACGCCGATGACGAGCCCTGCGGGGGACTCCGCCGAGCCCTCGCGGCGCGCCGATCGTGCGCCGCGGGACGCCGCATCCATGACGCCGACGGCACGGCCGCCGGTCAGGAGGTCCCAGCCTTGCTCGGCGATGGCACGCCCGAGGGATTCGGCAAGCTGCAGGACCGCGGGACTCGCCGAGCCGCCACCCATGACACCGATCACGCGCCGCCGTTGCATCCGGTCACCGCCCCGAAAAGCCGGGCGCCTCGAAAAGATGTTGCGCAGCAGCACGCCGCACCACGGGAACCGGCGTCATCGCAGGGATGCCGGCCCTCGCGGCAGGAAGGGATTATGAGCCGCGCCCGTCCTCGCCGACCCATGGCCCTGGATCCCGTGACGCTCCTTGCGGTGCTGACCTCCGGATTGGTCGCCCTCATCACGGGCATCATGGCGTACCTCGGATACCGCTCGTACCAGGCGACCGGGAACCATCGACTCATGTTCGTGGTGATCGCGTTCATGACGTTCATGATCCGATCCCTGTTCGTTGCGTACTCCGTCCAGACGCACACGATTCCCCATGACGCCATCGAGTTCGTGAGCGCGCTGTTCGACCTTGTGATCG
>JBFILE010000250.1:0-6036 GCA_041599855.1 Thermoplasmatota archaeon | reverse complement strand
GTATCGGTGATGGTCGAGCCAGAACAACCCGTCGTGGCCGCGGGTGCGGAACTCGTACGTCCAGAAGATGACGCTCATGACCCAGCCGAGGATGAAGACCAGGAATATCGAGAGCCAGTGGGCGCTCTCATGCTCGTCCCGGATGCGCTTGAGTCCGCGCCTCAGTTCCGGGGCGAAAAAGGAGGCGTAAAGGGCGAACAGGAGGAAAAACAGGGGGATCTTCCAGAGGGCCCCCGTGAGTGCGCGGTCCATGTGTTCGCTCGCGTACTGCATGGTGAACTGGGTGTAGGACGAGGTCTGCCAGTTCGGCCACCCGAAGAGCCGCACGTTCCGGGCAGCCCACGCGACGAACACCGTGCCGAAGAGGGCGATTGCACCGAGGTACCAGGGGTTCGTGAAGGTGCGCCATCGATGGTAGAGGAATCGCCATCCGAGACCGCCGAATCCGGCGACCGCGAAGAAGGGGCCGAGACTCGCGCGGGTGAGATAGGCGAGGGCGGCGAAGAGGCCGGCGAGGAGGATGTACGGGGGTTGGTGCAGACTCTTGAGGATCGCCCACAGGGTGAGCGCGAAGAGGAGGAGGACCGCGTTCTCGCTGAACCCGGTGCCCGTGGACCAGATGAGATGGGGTTCGAGGGCAAACGCCGCCGTGATGGCAAGGGTCGCGAGGGCCGCGGACGTGGTGGCGCTGGTGGTGCTGGTAGTGGTGGTGTCGGTGGCGCTGGTGGTGGTGGTGGTGGCGGTCGTGGCCGTGGCGGGGGAGTTCCCGGACGCCGAGGCGGTCGCGAGCGCGGACGGTGAGGCGGCGGCCGGCCATGGGGCGCCTGCAGCGGTTTCGGCGCCGGATGCAACGGTGGCTGCGGCACTCCTGGCCGAGTGGTCCTTCAACAGGCTCCGGGTCACGAGGAAGACGACGCCGAGCGCGGCGAAGCTCATCACGAGATTGGCGACCTTGGTCTGCCAGTATCCGAACCCGATGACCGCATACCAGCCGGCAAGATACGTGGGATACAGCGGCGGATAATGGTGGCTGTACCCGGGGGGACTCGGCCACGCGGTCGTGATGTCCCCGTACGGCATGAGGAAGCCGCCCTCCTGCAGGAGCGCGTGGCCCATGGCCGCGTAGGTGGCGCCATCGTCCCGGAGGTCCATGGCCCACAGGGTCTCGATGCGCATGGCGACACCAAGGGCGATGGCGGCGAGGAGGAGAAGGCGGAAGAGGCGGAGGGTGCGGTCGGCATGATCCGTTCGGTGGGAAGCCCCATCGTTTCCGGGAACCGGGGATGAATGGGCCGGTGCCGTCACGCGGTCATGCCCTCCGGGAAAAGACGAGGGCGTCGCCGTCGGTGCGGACCGGGTCGAAGACGTAGCCTTCATGGGCGAAATCCTGGGCCGCCTCGGGCACGCCGTTGCGGGCCAGGAGGTGCCGGACGAGGGACCCTTTCAATGCCTTGTTCCAGTGGCTCACGGTCTTCTCGCGGGTGCCGCTGATTTCCACGAAACGGGCCGTGAGGATGCGGGCGGCCGTATCCCGGGACGCCCATGCGGCGCGGTGGGCGTTGGGCAGGAGGTCCCAGACAACCGCTCCCGTGACCCGGGCATCAAGAACGGGCGAAAGGCGCGGTTTCCACCACGTGTTCAGCTTGCCGAGGCGTGGAAGCGCGGCATCCATGGGGAGCTTGTAGTCGGGGATCAGGTCACCGGGGGCCAGGATCCCGAAGACGCCGCTCAGGATGATGCCGCTCGCGTGGAAGCGCTTGCGGTCGCGCGTGGTGAGGGTGGGGGCGTCGAGATGGTCATAGAGGACGCCCGCGTAGCGTTCGATGACCGGCCGGACCGGGCCGTCGAACAGGTTCTGGTTACGGGTGCTCGCGGCCTTCAGGTTCGGGCCCTTCACCTTGAAGGCGGATTCCCGGGCCTTGATCGTCGCCCGGCGCGAGAAGGTGGTGAGCGCTTCGATGACGGTGCAGCGGTCGGCATCGAGACTGGCGAACGCGTTCGTTGCCGGGTCCTTCCAGGCTGCCGCAAGGGATGTCGTCGGATCCCCGCCGGGTGCCTTGCCTTCCGAGGGCGGGAGCAGGTAAACGGCGCGGGGCATGGGGCGGCGAACCCGGGGGCGGGCGATAAAATTACCTTCCCGATTCCGGGTCGGTGGGGCCAAGAAAATGGGCGCCTCGGAGGGCGGCTCGCGTGCGATCGGAGGGGCGTGTCGGGACCTTTCAGCAGCGGACGCGTGAAGACCTTCCGGTACCCGTGCATGCCCGGGACCCGCCCGTGACACAATGTAGCAAGGGTTAAGGGGGGTGAATCCGCGGATGGGACGAAAGTCCCGAAAGGGACCTATCCGAACCATGATTGCCGTCATGGATCCATGCTCGTACCAGAAAGAAGGACTCCCGTTCCCTGAACCCCGGAGCCCACCCCCGTCCCGCGGGAGGAATCGCGTTGCCACGATCGAGAACTGCCAGGAACCTGTGTCTCGTGGGCGCTCTTGCGCTCACCCTCATCCTGCCGGGGTGCCTCGCACCCCACATCGTCCTCGAGTGGGTCGCGCCGGTGAAGACCCTCGCACCCGTCAGTCCGGAAGGCTGGCACGAGGGCAACTGGTTCGCGTACCACGCCCACTTCCCGACGCGCAACCGATCCATCGACGTCTCCCTCATCATCTACGAGGAGCGTGAGAACGAGTTCATCCTCGGATCCAACAGCACGTACGGCTTCTTCGGCCTGCCGTTCGCCGGGAACGTGACGCGCCCGGACCTGAACCCCGTCATCTCGGGGGAGGAATGGCCGCTCTTCCGGTTCCCGCTGGAAGCCGGGAAGACCTGGGACTACCAGCTCTTCGGCTACCCCGTGACGGCGCGCGCCGTCGAAACCGAGATCGGGGCCGGCGCAGGCATGCCCGCCCACACCGGATTCGAGATCGAGGCCACGAGCTACGGTCAACTCGTTGCCCGCTACACCTACAGCCCCATCGCCCAGTGGTTCACGACGATGACGGTGTTCGACGCGTCCAACGGCGACGCCGTCATCACGGTCTCCCTCACCGATTTCGGGACGGACTTCGCCGGCGAGTACTACGTGAGCGTGCCGCTGAAGACGGTGAGCGTGGTATACCCGTCGTTGAAATCGGGTGAGACGTTCCGGCTTCCGGGGGAATACGAGTCCCTCACGGCGATCCTGAAGATCGGCGGCACCGCGGGCCGCTTCGAGGCGCGCCTCGTGGACCCGGATGGTCGCACCCGCGCGGAGGGCGATGTCCTCGTGCAGGGCGTCCACATGAGCCGCCATGAATTCCCGGCGCGCGCCGGCGAGTACACCTTGGACCACCGTGGAGTCGGGGATGGATTCGTGCGCCTCGAACTCTACGGCATCGCGGTGGCGGACAAGGGATCCCTGACCCCGGCAAAGCCCCCGGCGGAGCCCGATGAGTTCCGCTGGGCGCCGTTCGGTCCGCCGCCCGCGGCGGCGGCCGGTCAGCGCACCGTGGCCGACTTGCCGCACGTGGGGCAGGAGATGGCGACGGGTTCCCCCTTGTAGTGGAACAGGACGTCCGTGCCGCACGCAGGACATCGCGTCGTCTGGGCGCCCATGGGGCGCGCGATCGTTGCGGATCGGGGGCGGGCCGCCTGCGCCTGCTGCTCCTTGTGGAGTACGTACAGGCCGGCTGCGACGGCACCCACGATGGGATTCAGGAAGTCGTGGATTGCACTGCCCACCGCGAGCCCGATGGCCACGTCCACATTCGAGATGACGTTCGTGACCGCGCCCGCGACGAGGTTCAGCCCGAGGACGAAGCCGAGGACGATGAACATGTAGGCCACAGTCCTGTTCCCCTGGGCGAACGCGCGGGAGTCGCCGAGGGCGTCGCTCACGGAGGTCCCTTCGATGGCGGCGATGGCGGGGGCGAACAGGAACCAGTGGAGGAAGATGAAGAGGGGGATGACGAGGAGGACGAGGCCACCGAGGAGGATGGCGGACATGATGATGGCGGTCACAAGGACCGTGCCTCCGTTCACGCTGAAGCTCTGCAATGCATCGCGGAGGCCCACGGGTTTGCCGCGTGCGTGCCGGTACACGATGACCGCCGCCGCTCCTGCGAATGCAAGGTTGATGGCGGTGTCGATGAAGGCTTCGAACACCGCGAACGGCAAGGATGCGAGGAGGTCGGACATGGCCACTTCAATGCCCAGTTCCTCGAACCGGGTGACCCGCTGCACCGCAGGGATGAAGGACAGCGGGAAGAGGAGGACGAAGGCGATGAGGGCGTTCAGCGCGCCGAGGATCATGAATGCGGAAGCATGATCGCCGACGGCCCGGAAGGCGAGCGACAGCCCTTCGTAGGAATCGAGCCGGCGCGCGCGTCGCGCAGCCTCCCGCGCCTCGCGTCCGGGGTGGACCTCGGGCTCGGCAGGGGATCGCTCCGCCCGGGGGGAACCCTCCGGCGCCACATCGATCCCGCAGTGGGGGCAGGTGATGACCCCCCGCGCGTCGTCGGGGAGCCCGCGTCCACAGTGGGGGCAGGGTCGCACGGGGCCCCCGAAACCCCGGGCGCGCTTTAACGTTCCCGAAGCCTCATCGCGGACGAACGTGGACGTGACTCCCAGAGGTGACAAACGAAACCCATTCGTGGCGGGAGCGGGAATCCGACAGCGCGGGCGGCGGTGACTTCCATGTTCCACTCAGGTGACGGTTGGTTCGCGCCGATCCTGGCGGCCCTCGCCCATGTCCCGTGGGGAAGCACCCTTGCGGTCGTCGCCATCGGCGGCCTCGCGGGGGCGCTCGCGCTCGCCCCCGAGCGGCTGGCCGCCATGGGCATCGGCCGCGCGGAGGCATTCCTCATCACGTTGGGTGCCGTGGCGGGTCAAGCCATCAACATCCCGCTTGCGGCGATGGGTCGCGGATACCTTGCGCTGAACGTGGGTGGCGCCCTCGTGGCCATCGTCCTTGCGTACGCATGGTTCCTGCGAAGGCAGCTCTCGCTCTGGAAGACCGCGTTCGGGACGAGCATGGTGGCGGTGGCCACGGAAAGCGTCGTGTCGTTTGAGCCGGACGTGGGCATCGTGGCGGCATTCCCGGACCTCCTCGTGCCCATCATGATCGCGTTCGGGTTCGCGTTCCTCATCTCGATTCCGAGGGTGCGGGAGGCGCCGGCCCTCGCGTTCACGTGCGGGAGCCTGGGCGCATTCATGGGGGCCGACATCTGGAACGTGGGCCGCCTCATGGGCCACTACGAAGGCACGGGCGAAGCGGTCGTCGTGAGCCTTGGCGGTGCCGGCATCTTCGACATGGTGTTCCTTGCGGGCGCCGTTCCCCTCGTCCTTGCGGCCGGGCTCGCCCTCCCGTTCGCGGCAGGGACCCCCCGTGCCGTGCGAAGGCCCGCGGCCGTCCGGGAGCCCCATGCCCTTGAGGCGCGTGCCGCGGTGGCAACGGGCGGGCCGGGCGGGTCCGACATGGCGGGCGGACAGGGCGATTCGGACATGGCTCGCGGGTCGGACCGATCCGGCGGGCCAGGGTACGATGCATGGTCAGCCCGGACGCCTCCACTCGACTTCGGCCCCATCGACGATGGCGGGGACCACGCACTCTCGGCGTCGCCCGTACGCCGAGGCGTGGCATTCCTCGTGGACCTCACGCTCGCGGTGGCCATGGCGGGGCTCCTGGCGGCCGTGGTCGTCGGTCTCGGCATCCTGTCACCGCCGCCCTTCTCGCGGCTCCCCTTCGTGCCCGGAGAGTTGAGCGGCGCCGTCCGCTTGACCCTCGTACTCACGGCGCCTGTCGCCATCCTGTTCCTCTCGCTTGCGGAGGCGGGGAGCGGCCGCACACCCGGAAAGGCCCTCGCGGGCATCCGCGTCGTCGGCTCCGGCGACTCGAATCCGAGCCTCATCCAGTCCTTCGTCCGGAATCTCCTCCGCTTCCTCGCCGTCACGCCCCTCATCCTCTTCGGGGTGCCGTTGGCGGTCGTGTTCCTGACGCTGGATGCACTCCTCGTCATGGGCGCGCCGGGCGGCACGCGCCTCGGCGATTGGGCGGCGG
>JBFILE010000249.1:0-6039 GCA_041599855.1 Thermoplasmatota archaeon | reverse complement strand
CCGCGACGCCGGGGGCGCCGCGTTCCCGGGGCCCTGCCGCAGCCGGAGCGGGGCCCGCCGGTTTCGGCACCGGTGCAGGCGGCCGGCGGCCGGGCGAGGCTGCAGCGATCCGGGGCGCAACCGTCGAGCGGCGGCGTTTGAACACATACCATGAGCCCGTCGCCACCATGCCCATGCCGAAGATCGTCAACACCCAGGGACCGAGGGTGGATGCCGCGTTGTCGGGGTCGAGGACCACGAGTCCGAGGACGAGCCCCACGATGGCGCCCACCACCGGGAAGGCGAGGGTCTGCCAGATGCCGGCGAGACCCATCAGGATCCGCCCCCTTGCGGGAGGCGGCAGTAGCCGATCTCCCAGTCCACCATGATGCGGCCGTTGTTCCCGGCCTGCTCGGGACTGTCGTAGTCGATGACGAGGCGCCAGTTGCCCCGGCTCTTCGGGGGGTACACGAGCTTGTTCTCCTTCGCGGATTCGGGGTCCTCGCGTTCGCTTGAGAACCCGAAGGGGTTCGACGACGGCTTGTACATCCCCGGGCCGGTGATGTTGGTGAACGTGTGGTTCCTCTTGCCGTCCGCATCGTGGAGGGTGACGGTGACGTCGCCGACGAAGTCGGTCATGTTCACCCAGACGCGGTGGGCGAAGTAGTGGGCGCCGATGTTCACGGTGAGTTCCTCGATTTCGGGTTTCTGCTCATTGGGGCCGAAGACGCCGCCCCCACCGGCCGCGGGGTCCTCGAACGTGACTCGGCTGTGGGGCTTCTCGATGACAGGATCGCAGCCGCCGAATCCGGGCGGGGGTTGCCAGCCTTCGGGCGGCGTCCAGTCCGGCGGCGGCTCGTAGCCGTCGGGAGGCGTCCAGTCCGGCGGCGGTTCGAAGTTGTCCGGCGGCTTGAAATTGTCCGGCGGCTTGATGCCGTCCGGCGGGTTGTCGGGGATGAGCCAGTCGGGGACCGTGACCTGATCCACCTGCTGCTCGTTCACCGAGTTGAAGATGGGGATCATGGCGACGAGGGCCACGCCAACGGCGGCCGCGGCCTTGAGCGCAGTGGGATCCAAACCTTCAGAGCCTCCGAAACACGTCCGACACGTCCAGGACCTCTCGATGTCCCCGGCGTGACAGGTCGAGCCAACATCCCCGTACGCGTGCCTTAAGCTTTCTGGATGCAAGCATGTACCGTGGCCGGTGTGTGTCCCTGTCAGTCCCGATCGGATCCCGACCCGGCTTAAGCGCTCGGCCGGTGTCGCACGCGGCGGATCCGGACCCATGCGATCCCGGCGATACCGGTAAGGGCGCCAAGCACGGCAAGGCGCATGCCGTTCGGCATCGCATCATGGGCGGCGGGCGTGTACAGCACCGTGCGGAAGGCTTCCGCCATCCACGTGAAAGGGTTTGCCACCGAAAGTGCCCGGTACGCTGCCGGGAGCATCTCCATGGGGTAGATGGCGCCCGAGCCGGGGAGGCCGATCGCCATGACCGCGAAGGCGGGCACGATGCCCACGACCCCCATGAGGTCGATGGCGAGGTTCACGATCCCGTACGCGGCAAAGGTGCCAAGGGCCACGAGGGCCGCCACGGCGACCGGGTCCCGCATCTCGAAGCCGACCGCCATGACGGCGGCCGTGGCAAGGACGCCCTGGACGATACTGGCGACGGCGACGACACCCAGGCGCCGTCCGGGTCCGAGCCGCGTCCGGTCGCGGAACCGTTCAAGGGCCACGGCCCCCACATACCCGCCCATCCACGCAGCCGCCGCAAGGTATGCCGGAGCCAGTCCATTGGCGCCGTTCGACGGGATGGCGTTCGCCGTCCGGGCGTCCACCTTGACCGGGTCCGCCACGAACCGCGCCTGATCGAGGGTGAGGATGCCCGCGCCCGATGCGCCCGGGACGAAATCCTGCAGGGCCTCCTCCTGCACGGTGACGCGGAGGCGATGGATGACGGCATCCACGACGCGCTTGGCAACGAGGCTTCCCGTGGTGGTGGCCCCCGGATTCTCATATGTGACCAGGGTGGCCGCATGGGGTGCCGGGGTCGCGAAGCTTTCGAGGGCAGTCGTGAAGTTCGCTGGGATGATGATGGTGCCACGGAACTCCTTGGATTCCATGCGGGCGACCGCTTCGGATTCCGCCGCCACGGAGACCCATCGCACAGGCGTGTCCGCCGCCGTCAAGCGGTCGACGAATGCGGCGCCGCGAGCCCCGGTGTCCAGGTCCACGATGGCGACCGGGATGCCCGTGGATTCCTCCACCGGGTCGAGGAAGGCCCCGATGTAGGACGTGCCGAGGAGCAGTTGGAACGCGAGCCCGGCAAAGAGGGCCACGCCGACCAGGGCACGGGGGCCCAGGCGATCGAGAAGCACACGCGGGACCGGACGCGACGGGACTTAAGGGCTTGCAGGGGGCGGGGGACGGCCGGTTCGGCGGGGCCGGAATGGGGTGGCCGAAATGCCGCGCGGCGTTTCGCGATTGCAGCGACCCGTCGGCGCAAGCACTGACTCGGGTCCGCGGTGGGGCACCCGAGATGCGGATTCCGGAGTGGCATGCCCATGGTGTAGAGATCCGGCCGAGTGGGCGGAAAAGGCCGGCTGGGATCCGGCGGACCGGCCTTTCGGCAACCTGCTCCGACGGCGCCGGCGCGCTCGTATGCGCACCGTGGGTACGCCACGCGCGGCCGCCGGCACCGCCCCGCCCGCGGCCGATCCGCCTTACCCGAGGCCGTAGCGGGCCCGCATCGCATCGACGCGCGCCATGGCGGCGAGGGTCCGGAAGCCCGGCTCCGCATCGGCTTCGACATCACCGTCCACCGCATCCCGGTACGCCGGCAGCGTGCCCACGTCCGCAAAGAGCGAAGGGCCCATGTTGAGAACCGCCACGTGCCCAAGGGCCGAGCGGCTGTTGCCGGGGACCTGGTCCTTGACGCAGCCGTCCACGCATCCGTCGGCGAAGGCGACGAACGGGCGGCCGTCGGCATCCATCGTGAGCCCGATGAAGTCGAGGAGGTTCCTCGATGCGTTCCCGCCGCCGTACATCCAGATGCCACCCACCTGGATGGGGTCGTTCTCCGGGGTGGCAAGGACGGTGGCGAACGCCGGGTCCGCGTCGAGGGCATTCACGCTCATGGCAAGGTACAGGCCCCACGTGGTGTTGTCCGGCACCTCGATCGGACTGCCGCCGTTCCCGTTCTCCGTCCCGTAGTAGGCGAAGGCGATGCGGCCGGCATCCCCGGCGACGATCTGGGGCATGGTCGCGGTCCGCATGGCCGGGGGCGTGATGCGGACGGAATCCGTCCACGTGCCCCCGTTGTCACCGCTGATGCTCATGTACAGGTGGTTGTCCTGACCGGCCCACACGACGTACACGTTGCCGTCGCTGTCGATGGCCACGGCCGGATTCTTCGTGTCGTTCGTGGTGCCCGCATCCTGGCCGATGTGCTTCTGCTGCCAGTTCATGCCGTTGTCGGACGACCATGCGATCGTGGGGCCGTCACAGTCGCGCTTCGGAAGCCACACCGTGCCGTCGGGGCCTGCGCGCAGGTCGCCGTGGAGGCCGCCGTTGCACGTGGTGCCGGGAGGCACGCTTTCCGCATTCAGGGGCCACGTGAGGCCGCCGTCGAGACTCATGCTCACGCGGGACCCGAGAGCGAGGCCGTTGTACCCGTAGTACACGACGTTGGGGTACGCCACACCTGCACCGGGCATGAGGGGAATCCCGGTCGTGATCTTCTGGTGGTCGTTTGCCGGGATGCCGCAGGCGGCGGGGTTCGTGATCCACGTCGCCCCGTAGTCATCCGAGTAGCTGAGGTAGCTGCAGCCGAGGTACAGCTGATCCGCGAAGATCCGGTCCGTCACCGGGTCCACCCAGATGTACGGATCGAGGGTCGCCGGGGCGGAGGCCGTCGTCGACACCTGCTCCCACGATTCGCCGCGGTCCGTGGAGCGCATGGTGCGCGCGCCCGCCTGGAAGAACAGGTAGCCGTTGGACGTGACGCCCATGGTGGGTTCCGCGGCTCGCAGGTCCGGGATGATGCTGAGGATCGTCTGCGGAAGCGCGTCCATGCCGGGGACGGCCTCAAGGGCCTCACCGGAGGCGGCGTGGAGGGCCATCGGATCGAAGGGGACATCGGGTTCGGCGGCCGTTGCAGTCACGTCCTCTCCCGGTTCGGGCGTCACGCAGCCGGCGAGGACGGCTGCGGGCAGGAGGAGGACAGCCATGAGGATGGCGCGGGCGTGCATGGTTCGTAAGCCCGGAAACGGGGGTTTAACGGTTGTTGTCACGGGGACCTCCGTTTGGTGTCCGGCGGAGGGACGACCTGCGATTCCGCAGCCCCCGTCCGGTGCGGTGTCGCGCGATCCCCTCAATCCTCTTCCAGCCACCCCATCTGCAGCGCCGTCCGCAGCACCCGCTTCTCCGCGAAGTCCGCGGGCGTCAATTTCAACACCGCGCCCGCCGTGTGCTTCACACCATCCTCGTAGTCCTTGAACGCCTTGCGCACGATGAACGGCTTCGCGGTCTCCACGGAGAATTCCTCCATGGCGGCGGCGGTGCGCGCGGTCGTCCAGTCGCCCGCGAACATCTTGACGTTGCGGCGCGCGAGGACGGCCACCTGGTTCACGATGGAGTCGAGGAACCACCGGTCGTGGCTGACGACGATGAGCGCGCCCTTGTACGCGTTCAACGCGGAGACGAGGACGCGGCGGCTCTGGATGTCGAAGTGGTTCGTGGGTTCGTCGAGGATGAGGAGGTTCGACGGACCGATGACGATCTTCAGGATGGCAAGACGCGCGCGCTCGCCACCCGAGAGGGATGAGACCTTGCGCGAGGGATCGTGTTCGCCGCGGAAGCCGAAGCGTCCGAGGAGGGCGCGCACGTCGGGGTCTTCGAGGTGCTTGCGCGCCGACAGGACCTCGTCGCGGAGGCTGCGCGTGGGGTCCAGGTTCTCCTGCCCCTGGGCGTAGTATGCGCCGCGGACGCCGGGTGCGACCTCGATGTTCCCGAGGTCCTTGGTTTCGCGCCCCGTCAAGATCTTCAGGAGCGTGGTCTTCCCGACGCCGTTCGCGCCGATGAGGCCGATCCGGTCGCCCTTCTTCACGTCAAGGGAAAGGTCGTAGAACAGTACGCGGTCCCCGTACTGCTTCGCAAGACCGCGGACCCGCATCACGTCATTCGAGGATTTCTCGGCTTCGCCGAATCCGACGCTGAACGCGACCTTCTCGATCACGGGGTCCGGCGTCTTGTCGATGGCGGAGCGGTACTTCTGGAGACCGGTGAGGCGGCTCGCCATCTGCCCGTTGAACCGCTTCTGCTGCTTGAACTGCTCAATGACCGCCTTCTGCCGGTCCAGTTCCTTGGATTCGCGCTCGCGGAGTGCTGCGAGGCGCACCTGGTCCTCCTCGAAGCGCCGCTCGTACTCCGTGTAGTTCCCGACGTACTGCTGGAGGGTGCCGCGTTCGAACGCGAAGACCCGGGTTGCCACGTTGTCGAGGAACGCGCGGTCGTGGCTCGTGACCAGCAGGACGCCCTCGAACTTCGCGGCCCATTCCTCGAGCCATTCCATGGTTTCCACATCGAGGTGGTTCGTGGGCTCGTCGAGGATGAGGATGGTGTTGGGGTCGGCCGCCGTGATCGTCCGGGCGAGGAAGAGTCGCGTCCGCTCGCCCCCGCTCAACGTGTCCACGGCCTGGTCCATGTCCTCGGGCCCGAAACCGAGGTCGTTCAGGATCGGGCTGTCCTCGATGCCTTGGCTCGCGGACGCCTTCGCAAGCTGCGCTTCCCGCTGCACATCGCCGTACCGGCTGATGACGGCGTCCGCTTCCCCGGATTCATAGAGCGCGGGGTCCGCCATCTTCGATTCCAAGGCAGCCAATTCCTCGGCAAGTTCCGGGGGGATCGAATTGTCGCCCGCGACCACGTCCCGCACCTTCGCGCCTTTCGGGTACGTGGGATGCTGGTCAAGGAGGACGACACGGACATGGGCCGGCATGCGGATGCGCCCGTGGTCTGCCGTCGAGCGCCCGGACAGCAGGGAAAGCAATGTGGTTT
>JBFILE010000248.1:0-6041 GCA_041599855.1 Thermoplasmatota archaeon | reverse complement strand
GCGGCTTTCGCGTTCGTGACGTGGAGGCGGAGCATGCCGAAATCCACGGAGCCCTCGATCATGACGGCTTCCACGTTGATGGTGTTCTCCGCGAGGATGGTCAGGATTTCCGAGAGACTACCAGGTCGGTTCTCGATCAGGACAATGAGTTGCTTTGCCAAAGGGACCCTCCTCGGGTTGAGCGCGATTAACGGAACGCTCCTTTTAAAGATGCCGTGCGAATCGCGGCCGCGCGCAGCCGACAGCCAGGACATCATGAACGCGGGTTACAGAACAATCGGCATGACCGGTCCAGCGCCGCGGCAACGCGAGCCCTGCGCCATGCAGGGCACACCACGCCTTGATCAGCGTGCCATTCACGACGTGACAGCGGTGTCGCCGTCAGGCACGTAGGAGGGCGCACGACGCATCTTCTTGAGCGCCGCACCGGTCTCTTCGACCCCGCCCCGTCCGCAGCTTCCGAGCTTCGGGCACTTGGGCCCCCGAAGCGTTGGTACAAGGCCAGTACCACAGTCCGGACAAGCGAGCCTCCCCTGCCGTGTCATAGCGTGGCAGTCCGCCTACCCCGATATAGTCATTGTGCTTTCACCCCCGTTCCAGACAATGCGTGAAACGCCCTCCCAAGGCGGGGCACCTCCCGGCCCCTCCACCCGGTTTGGGAACAAAGGGAAAATAATGACCCGACGGTGGATGGCACACATTCCCGGCACGCCCGTGGACCGCCGCCCGCGGCCCGGACGTCGCATCGATACCGCGGCACGCAAGAATGACGCTTCAGGGCCACCCCCGACAACCGCAAGCAGAAAAGTAGCCGCCAAAAGGAGCGAAAGCCCCCGCCGGTCAATCAAAAACGCGAGAGCCCACCCGCCCACCAGAGCGGGGGAATGCGCGAGGCTGACGTACTCGCGGCGCTTTGCGCCACTCGCACGTCTGCCCCTGCGACGGCTTCGCCATCGCAGAGGGGGCAGCAGCCCCCCTTCGCCCGGCGGCGCGACCGTACGGCCGAAGGCGGCTCTGCCGCAGGCGGGCAAAGCCCGCCAAGGCACGGACGCGCTTTGCGCGTCCAGTGCCGCCGGAGGCCGGGCCACAAAGTCGCGTCGGCGGAAGAAATTAAGGCCAAACGCCGAGGAGGCTGAGGGCCTTGCTGACGCGACCCACGCCGACCACGTACGCACCGGTGCGCATGTGGACCTTCTTCTCGGCGGACGCGTCGTGGACTTCGTGGAACGCCTTCATCATCTTCTCTTCGAGGCGACCGTTCACCTGTTCGAGGGTCCACGGGTATTCGTAGAGGCCTTGGAGCCACTCGAAATAGCTCACGGTGACACCGCCCGCGTTCGCGAGGATGTCGGGGACCACAAGTGCGCCCTTCTTGTAGAGGATCTCGTCCGCTTCCGGTAGCGTGGGGCCGTTTGCGGCTTCCACGATGACCTTCGCCTGGACGCGAGCAGCGTTCTCGCCCGTGATCTGGTTCTCGAGGGCGGCGGGAATGAGGAGGTCGCACGGGAGTTCGAGGATCTCCTCGTTGGACACGCTCTTCGTCCCGGGGAATCCGATGACGCTGCCGGTCTTCGCCTTGTGGGCGCTGACCGCGGCCACGTCGAGGCCGTCGGGGTTGTAGATTCCACCCTTGGAATCGGAGACGGCGACGACCTTGGATCCGGGGAGGTGCTCGTCCGCGAGGATGGCGCAGTTCGACCCTGCGTTGCCGAAGCCCTGGATCGCGATGGTGGCACCCTGGGAATCGAGGCCCTTGGACTTGAAGGCTTCACGGGCGCAGATCATGGCGCCGCGGCTTGTGGCCTGGTCGCGGCCGAGACTGCCGCCTACTTCAACAGGCTTCCCGGTTGTGACGCCGGGGCTGCGCTTGCCGACAACCTGCGAGTAGGTGTCCATGAGCCACGCCATCGTCTGCGCGTTCGTGTAGACATCCGGCGCAGGGATGTCCTTGTCGGGGCCGATGATCGGGGAGATCGCGGCGGTGAAGCGGCGGGTGAGGAATTCCACTTCACGCTTCGACAGTTCCTTGGGGTTGCAGATGACGCCGCCCTTGCCTCCGCCGAAGGGGAGATTGACAACCGCGCACTTCCACGTCATCCAGGCACTGAGGGCGATGACTTCGTCCTCGCTGACCTGCGGGTGGAAACGGATGCCCCCCTTGAAGGGCCCGAGTGCATCGTTGTACTGGGATCGGAAGCCGGTGAAGACCTTCACCGTGCCATCATCCATCCGTACCGGGACGGCGACGCGCATGACGGTCTTCGGGTGCTTGAGAACATTGCGCGTGCTCTGATCCAATCCAAGGAGGTCAGCCGCAATGTCGAATTGGCGGTTCGCGACTTCTCGCGGGTTCATGATTTCCAAGTCTCCTTTTCCAATGGCCCGCTACCCTTCGGCAGTGACCGCCGAAGGGGCGTAGGAGCACGCGGACCGCTGTACTCTCCGCCCCTATGGCAGGTTCTAGTGATAAAGGTGGCCGTCTCGCCGTGATGTGGCATGTGAACGCGTGTCGGGGCCCCCTGTCGGCAGAGCCCGGATCGTCGGCGATTCCGGCGTTCCCCATCCGCTCATTGGACTCTGCAAAAGGCTGGGGTGCTCGATTGTGGCTGGGTGTGTGCGACACCTCGGCCCTTTGGCGCGCACGGGATGAGGAACCAACCCTACAAGTCCCGATTCGCGTTGGCTCAACGCCCGGAGGCGCCCCGTTGCCTCATTTCGTCAACCCGTCCCTTTCAACAATCCAGAGGGTCGAAAAGGATTAAGGCAGGGTGTGGGATTCGGCGCCTGTTTCCATGAGTGTGGACGAAGCTGTGTCATCGGATCTGGCGGAGTATTACGCCCAGAGCAACGTCGAGGCCATCATCCTCCTCAAGGTGGACACCCAGCGGGCGGACGACATCGCACTCGCCCTCGCGAAGTTCCGCGAAATCCAGCACATGTACCTCGTCACGGGCGAGGACGACATCGTGTTGAAGGCGAAGTTCCGGACGTACCGGGAACTCAAGGACTTCATCATCAAGTCCCTCGCGCCCCTTGAAGGCCTGGAGGACACGAAGACGATGATGGTCGTCACGACGTACAAGGAAAACGGCCTCACCCCCGAGTGAGCGCCATTGCGGGACGCGGGGGACGACCCCCGCGCACCCGCCATCCCATTCGGTGCCCTCGGAGGGAGTTCCACGGATTCGTGGCCCGGGAGCGACATCCCGACTCTTGTTCCGCGCCCTTGTTGCGCCCCGCTCCAACACCGTCCGGCCCCCGCAGGGCGACGGCGCGCGCCGAACGAGCGTGCGGCGTACGATACGTTTTTGAACGCCACCGGGCTTCGGCGGCCCATGCGCGCACCCGTCGTTGTGAGCCTCGGGGGCTCATTCCTGGTCGGCGAGAACGGCGTGAACACCGAATTGGCCCGCGCCCTTGCCGACATCCTGGAACGGATTGCCAAGGCGGAAGGCCGTCCGGCGATCGCCGTGATCGGCGGCGGCATGACCGCCCGCACCTACATCCGCGCCGCACGCCAACTGGGCGCGGACGAAGCGACCCTCGACGACCTCGGGATTGCGGTTACGCGGATCAACGCGCGCGTCCTCCTTGCAGCACTCAAGGACCCGGCGCCCCGCGTTCCGGAGTCCCTCGATGATGCCATCATCCTGGCGCGCGGATTCCCTGTCGTCGCCATGGGCGGCACCCACCCCGGCCACACGACCGACGCGGTGGCCGCATTCATCGCCGAGAAGACCCACGCGAAACGACTCGTCATTGCGACGAACGTGGACGGCGTCTACGAGTCGGACCCGAAGAAGAATCCGGACGCGAAGCGCCTGCCGCGCCTGACGGGCGATGAGCTGGTCGCCATCACAAGTGGGGGCCGGATGGAGGCGGGGAGCGCGGGAGTGGTGGATCCCATGGCGTCGAAGATCATCGCGCGGAGCGGCGTCGAGTGCGCCATCGTGGACGGTCGCGACCTCAAGAACCTGGAGGCAGCGCTCCTCGGATCCCCGGATTTCCACGGAAGCCTCGTGACTCCGGAGCGTGGCTGATTTGGTGCAGATCCCACAACACGCGCACTGCGTCATGTGCGGGAAAGCGATCGATTGGGGTGACAAGTCCTGCGGGAAGAAGTGTGAGGCGGAACTCCAGTCGAACGTGTCGAAACGCAACCAGTTCAAGTGGTTGATGTACGGCGCAATGGCCGTGGCCGTTTCCCTCCTCATCCTCCAGTTGACCGGCCGCGTGTGAACGTCGGCATCGGCTGGCATCGCTGAGGATAGCGAGCGTAGCGGAAAGGAAAAAATGGCGCCCGGGCAGGATCACGCGTTGGCGTGATTGCCGCCCGAGGCGGATTGGCTTCGCACGGCCGTAAGGTCCACGTCGGCGAGGGTGGCCAGTTCCCGACCCCGGGAGCGCACCGTGACCTCGGTGATGCCGGTGGCTTCCGCAATGGCCTTCTGGGTCCTCGGCTCCATTTCGAGATGGCTCGCCACGTAGAGGGCGCTGGCTGCGAGGGCCGCCGGGGAGCGTCCACTCGCCAAGCGCTTCTTCTCGGCCGCCTCAAGGAGTTCCCGGGCCCTCGATTCGACCTTCGGCGGCAACTTCAGTTCGCTCGCGAACCGGGGCAGGTACTGGCGCGCATCCGTCACGGGGACCGTGAGGTTGAATGCGTGGGCCAATGTCCGGTACGTCCGAAGGAGTGTCCGGGTGTCGATCCGGCTCACCACAGCCACTTGCTTGGGTTCCCGGGGCACGCCGGCCTGTCGGGCGGCCGCATACAGGGCAGCTGCGGACATGCTGTCGATGGACCGACCACGGATGAGGTCTTCGCGCGTGGCCCGCCGGTACAGGTGGATGGCCTGATCCGAGACGGGGCGCGGAATGGACAGGGCTTCCGCCATCCGGTTGATCTCCCGGATCGCGGTGGCGATGTTCCGCTTGCCGCCGGACCCGAGGGTGGCCCGGGTGTGCAGGCGACGCATCCGGGCCAGCTCCAACCGCTTCGTGGCCGGCAGCAACTTTCCGTTCGCATCCCTGCTGGACCGGGTGAACATGGTGGCGAGACCCCGGTCGTGGAGACTCTCCGTCAGGGGGCTTCCTGTGCGGGCACGACGACCGGCCTGTTCCGAGTCGAAGGCGCGCCATTCGGGCCCGTAGTCGATGGCGTTGTCCTGCGTCACGAGGCCACATGCGCTGCACACCGATTCGCCTCGGGAGCTGTCGCTCTTGACGAGGGATCCGCATTCGGGGCACGAGTCCCCGGCCTCAGGGCGTTCGTTGGCGGGCATGTCCTGGGATTCTGCTTTTGGCATCATGGGCACTTACCGATGGATAGGTGGTTACAATTCGCAACCGAGCAACAGATAGGGGTCAGCGTTTCTATTTATACCTTCCGCTTGCTTTCACCGACGGAACCTCGCCACCGCGGGACCCGGCAGCAGAATTGCCGCCGAACCGCCATGTTGAAGCCTGTAACGCTTGACAACCGCGGCTGATGAATCCGACACCCTTTTGACAAGCATCGCGATTGGCCCGAATTACCGGGGCGACAACACGTCGCTTTGGCTTCGCTCCCCTCCATCCATCCCATTCCTTTGCGAAGCCCCCGGGTCGTCCCCCGACGAACGAGCGCGCAAGCGCACGCTCCCGAAGGACGAGCCCCGCGAGACACCTGACTCCGGGGCCCATCCCTATTCCTATTCCTCCGGACGACGTGACTTTGCGTCCGGCCTACGGCGGCACTGGACGCGCAAAGCGCGTCCGTGCCTTGGCGGGCTTTGCCCGCCTGCGGCAGAGCCGCCTCCGGCCGTTGGGTCACGCCGTCCGGCGAGGGGGGCTGCTGCCCCCGCTCGCCCACCCCCCGCTCTGGTTGCCCGGTGCCACTCATTTCCTGGTTGGCGGGCGGGATTCACTTCCTGCTTGGCGGGGGGGACTCATTTCGTGCTTGGCAGGCGGAACTGGTTTCCTGCTTGGCGGGTGGGACTCCTTTCCTGCTTGGCGCGCGGGACTCGTTTCCTGCTTGGCGGGCGGGACTCATTTCTGGGCCTGGG
>JBFILE010000247.1:0-6075 GCA_041599855.1 Thermoplasmatota archaeon | reverse complement strand
GCACACCCGTATCGCGCGTTGCGAACGGGTGTGCGCACACCCGTTCAGATTTCGAACGACCCCCACGTCGGCGCAGGACGCAGCCCCCGGATTCCGGAGACGCACGCGATCCGCGATCCGGGCGACAAAGCATCACCGCCCATGTCCGCCCCTGCCGGGTCACCTCGGTGGGCGCCGCATCACCCGAGGGGGACGGGCGTGAAGCACAGGATGAACATCGCAACCACGCCGACCGCGATCCATCGCCGCCGGTTGTCGAGTCGCGATACGCCATTCAACGTGGGCGGATGCTGGACACCGAGGAACAGGATGACGAGGGCGAACACGAGCCACCCCGTGTATCCTGCAAGGCCGAGCGGTTCGAAGCCGAATCCGAGGATGATGAGGGTGATGACCGCGGCGTAGGAGAAGTATCGCGCGCGTTCCCCGAGGAGGGCGCTCACCATGTGGCCGCCGTCCAGTTGCCCCGCGGGCAGGAGGTTGATGGCGGTGACGAAGAGGCCGACCCATCCGGCGAATGCGACGGGGTGGATGACCTGGTTGTCGGCGAAGTTGAACGGCATGGAGAGGAGTTCGTAGAGGAGCGGCGTCCCAAGGGTCGCGAACCCGTCGCTCTCGGCGATGTACACCGGGTCGAGGGCCATGAGGAGCATCCCGACGAGGAGGACGGGGATGGCGATCACGAAACCCGCGATGGGTCCGGATACGCCGATGTCGAACAAGGCCTTCCGGGACGGGATGGGCTCCCGCATGCTGATGAAGGCACCCATGGTGCCGATGTTGATGCCGCCCATGATGAGCGGGGGAATCGGAATGAAGAAGGGGAGACTCGCCTCGACCCCGTGTTTCCGGGACGCGATGTAGTGGCCCATTTCATGGACGCCGAGGATGAGGAGAAGGGGGAGGGCGAAGTACAGGAATCCGAAGACCCAGTTCACGGGTTGGAGCATGCCGAGGTAGAATTCGGTTTCCGTGAGGTTGGCGAGGTCCGCATTCGTCGAGGAGTAGAATGCCCAGTTGATGGTGCCGCCGAGGGTCGTGGTGAGGAGCGTGAGACCGAATAGGACCACGTTCACCCGCTCGCTCCTGCGGTTCCGGGTGGGGCGCTTCATGACGTAGATGGAATGTTCGCCGCCCGTGTACTTCAGGATGGGGACGAGGGATTCCGCCTTCAGGTCATGCTTGAGGGAATCGAAGTTGGCCTCGAGCGTGTCGTGGTCGATGGTCACGTAGAATGCGACGACATTGTCGTCCGACTGCACGTCGTAGACGGGAAACCGCCGCTCGACGACCGAGCGGAGTTCAGCGACCGTGTGCATGCTCGCCTCGGTCATGGAGTGGAAAACCCTCGCGATTCGCGGGTACAGGCTCGTTCGCTATAAGGCTTATCCCGACGCGATCGGCGGGTTTTACGGCGAGAATCCCGCGCGGGTGTGGCACTCTCCCACCGTCCGCCCGAGGTTGCCGGGGACGCGGCGGTCGCGGCCCAGCCACGCGGGAAGGGACACGCTCGCACAGCGGGCCCCCCCGGCGCATCCGGGTATGATTGATCCATGAGGTCGCGGGGTCACGGGTCCTTGCCGTCGGGGATGGCGGACTTGTCGGTGGGCGCGTCATCATCGAGGCGATCCTCGTTGTCGTCCCCGGCTTCCCGATCGTACCGGTACCGGTCGCGGAGTTCGGGGTAGATGTCGCCGAACTTGAGCATGCGGTGGAAGATGCCCATGAGGCGGTGGTATTCCCATCGCGTCATGGCGGCCCGTCCCACGATGCGCTGCATGGCCATGCTCGTGATCTTCACCCGGTGCGCGGGGTACTTGAGCATGGCGAGCACCTTCTCGATGTACTCGATGAGGAGCTGCTTCTCGCTGTCCCGCGCAAGGCGCTTGCGGGGTGGCTGCCGCGCGCCCTTGGACACCTCGTAGCAACCGACGGCCACGGCGTGGCTGAGGTTCATGGAGCGGTACATCTCGTGGGTCGGAATCGTCACGACCGTGTCGCACCGTTCCACGTCCTCGTTGGCGAGACCGTCGTCCTCGCGGCCGAAGACGAGGGCGATGTCGCCTTCGAGGTCGCCCACGAGTTCCCCGTATTCCTCGATGGAGATGGGGGTCCGGCGATGGCTTTTGTCCGTGGACCACGCGCGCGCCGCGAAGGCGGCCGTGTGGGTGAACTGGGGCGCAGCCTCGGCGAAGGTGTCGTAGATGCGTGCGTTGTCCAGCACCTCCTGCGCGTGGACGGAACGGTCGCGGCACTCGTCGCTGTTGATGTCGGCTGCGGGGTTGACGATGTGGAGGTCCGTGATCCCGAAGTTCTTGATGACACGGGACACGAACCCGAGGTTCCCGTCATATTGGGGTTCGACCAAGACCACGTGGATCCGTCGCTCGGGCACGGGCGGCCCATGGCGGACCCCCGATTAAAACGTTCCCGGCATCCATCAACCGGCCTGGCATGGAACACGCGCGCTGCGGGCGGAGTGGGTACGTGCACGCGGGCGGACCCGAGCATGTCGGGCCGCTGGGGGCTGCCGATCGCAGCAGCGGGCCGTCATCATCGGCCGGCATGCCGGAGAAAGGGGGATTGTGCCGCAGCCCGGAGGCCGCGGCACGGACGGCCCATGGCCGTCGGAACAGTCGCGATGGCGCGGATCACGTGCGCTTCTGGCGCAGTTCGTCTTCCTTGTCCTTGACGCGCTGGCCGTACGGGTCCGGAAGGATGCGGGCGATCTCCTTCAGTTCCTTCCTGCTGGAGACGAACTCGCTCTTCTTCGTCGTGTCGATCAGCTTCTCGAAGCGGCGGCGCTTGAGGATCTGCTCGATGAAGTACCAGACACCGGTGATGAGGACGATGGGGCCGCCGATGACGACGACAAGGTTCCAGTCCTTCCCGAGGACACCGACGTTCGCGAGTTCGCGGTACCAGTCGAGGTACGTGGAGGACGCGTTGAAGGCGACCATCCACGAGATGAAGGTCAGGACGCTGCCCAGGATGCCGAGGGCGAGTCCGATGTACAACATGTTGTTCTTCGTGAAATTGCCCATGGAAGCCGACCCGTGTACTTATGATACGGGTCTTAAGGGCTTCGGAGGGATCCCACTGCCCCGAGGCGACCGCCTGATTCGCCATTTCCCTCCGCATCATGCGGCCCGCGCGTGCCCGGCGGCGCGCGCGCTCCGCGCCACGCAACCTGCTTCATCCGATGCTTGCCGGAGCACGCCCGCGCATGGACCAGCCCCGTCGCGGCCCGTTTGGCGCGGATGCGGTTCACCCATGGGTTCCGACGGCGCGGCATGCCCCGATGGCCGTGCGCTGGCCGTTGTAGGCCACGCGGCCTGCTGCATCCGCGCCCTCGATCCACTCGTGGGCCACGTGTTCGTGGCTGAGCGCGGGCACCCGTTCCTGATCCAGCACGTAGGCGAATACGTGTTCCTCGAATGCGCGATCCGCCTTGGTGAACCGGATGACGAGGTCGGTGGGGACGAGCCGCCCGCCGCTGAATCCGGTCTCCTCGGCGACTTCCCGGATGGCGCCCGCCGCGGGAGTCTCGTCACCGTCGAGGTTTCCGGTCACGGGCTGCCATTCGTGGTTCCGTGCGGCACCGCGCTTGAGCAGCAGGACGCGATCGCCGGCTGCCATGATCACCACGCAGACCTTGCCGTTCACCATGGCTCAGGCCCCGCCCATCGATCCTGCGACGATCAGGGGCAGGATGACGGTGGCGTCGCCTTCCACGTTCACGATGCGCGCGTCCTCCTTCACCTTCCCCCACGAGATCGCCTCTTCGAGCTTGGCGCCGCTCAGCGACCCGTCCCATTCGGGCGCGGTCGTCACGTACACGGCGTAGTCGAGGCCGCCGCGGAACTGGCTCCACCAGATGACGTGGTGCTTGGAGATGCCGCCGCCGAGCATGACGGCGCCGAGTTCCTCGGCGTCCATGGCGAGGGTCATGAGGGCCTGTTCGTCCGCGAAGAGGTCGAGCTTGAAGTCCCGGTGCTGCTGCCAGTACAGCCAGAGTTGGCTGCCGACGCTCCCGTCCATGGGACCCGGGACGAACACCGGGATGTCGTTCTTCGCGGCCCAGTACAGGATGCTTTCCTCGTGCTTGGGTTCGTCCTTGATGGCGAGGCCGATTCCGCGGATGAGGTCGCGGGTGGACCACTCGGGCTTTTCCGCGTGGAGGGCGGCGATGATGGGCTTCAACCGCTCTTCGAGGATTTCCCCGTAGCATTCGTTCGGGATCAGGATGCTTCCGAGGCGGTTCACGCCTTCGCGGCCGAGTTCGCGGTCATCCAGGTCGAATGACCCGTGGTAGTAGTCCCGCCAGAGGCGCGCGAGGTCGTGGTCGAGGGTGCCGCAGGTGGTGATGATGGCGTCCACCTTGCGGTCGCGGACGAGGTCGCGCATGATGCCACGGGCCCCGGTGGCGATCATGGCGGCGGGGAAGCTCAGGATGCGGGTGACGCCGTCCTTCTGCATGGCTTCGAACACCCGGGAGGCCAAGGCGACCTTCTTGGCGGTGAATCCGCCGCTTTCGAGCATGGCGTCCATGAGTTCGCGGACCGTCATGTCCGATCGGAGGGCAATGTCCGTGATGGGTTCGAGATGGTCCCGCACCGGCATAGTGCGGCGAACCATGGCCCCGGTTATAATTCCCCCGCCGCGTGAGGTGCCACGCCGCGTTCTTCGAGGCGCGTACCCGAAACCGCCTCCGTCCCCGCGTGGACCGGTGCGGCCATGGGATCCTCGCTCGTGGTCACGTCGGCGGCTGCCGTCTTCGCGGTGGTGGGCGCTGTCCTCGCCCTCCTGTTCTTCATCGAGGCCGTGCCCCGGCAGGTGGCCTTCGGCCTCGTGGGCGCGGTCGCCCTTGCGGTCATCGCCGTGGGAACGTTCCTCCCGGTACCCGCGGTCGGGACCGATTCCGAGGTGACGGAGTGAGTCGGCGGCGCGCCCCGCCCCACCGGGCGCTCCTCATCGCCCTCCATGTGGGCGGTGTCGCGGCGGTCGCCCTTGCAGGCGCGACGCTCATCGAGACCCAGCATCACCTTGCCGGCCTGCTCGCCCTCGCACAAGCCCCGTCCCTCCTCGTCATCTACGCCGCCCTCGCATTCCCGGACCGGGATCGGAAGGACCGCCGCGCCGAGGACCGGGACGACCCGGATTCCACGGCGTGAGCACCGCCCGTCCGGCATCCGGCGGCGCCGGCCACGATGGGGGTCGGCGCCGTCACGCTTCTGGTGTGAATCTGGGGAAACACCCTAACGTCGTGGACCCGGACGCTTCGTCGTGATGCAGGCTCCCACCCGCCTCGACCCGCCCGGGCCCGGAATCGCCCGCCGCGCCCCGGCCGTTCCGGCACGTTTTTCCCGATCGGGCGGCGTGACCGGTTCCGCGGGGGAGCCCTTGGCCCGGTTGACACGCGTCCTGTGGCACCTGCTCGGCGGAACACGCGGGGGTCCGCTCCGCATCCGCATCCTGCGGGAGCTGGAGGATCGTCCGTTCAACACGAACCAGCTCGCCGAGAACCTCGGCATCGACTACAAGACCGCGCAGCATCACCTGCGCGTCCTCACGGAGAACCGCGTCGTGTCCCCCACGGGAACCGGCTACGGGGCCGTGTTCCTTTTCACCCCCGAAATGGAGGAGAGCCGCGAAGTCTTCCACGACATTGCGGCCCGCGTCTCCCCGAAGAAATCCCCCGGAACCGGGAGGTCATCCCATGAGTAACATCATGCTCGCCAGCGTCGTCCTTGCAGGCATCAGCACCATCCTCGGCGCGATCCTCACCGCGGTCTACTTCCGCAACCACCGGGAGATCCGCTCCCCGTTCACCCTCGGCCTCCTCCTCTTCGCCGTCTTCCTCGTCGTCCACAACGCCATCGTGGTCTACCACTTCATCACGATGATGCCCATGTTCGCCTTCGTCGACGAATCCCTCATCCTCGCAGAAAACATCCTCCAGGTCACCGCCATCTCCATCCTCCTCACGGCCACGCTGCGTTAGGAAAGCAGCAGCAGCAAAAACAAGAGGGGGACGCCACACCCGCCAAGCACAAGCGGGGGGATGCGCGAAGG
>JBFILE010000246.1:0-6093 GCA_041599855.1 Thermoplasmatota archaeon | reverse complement strand
GAGGGTGCGCGCGGAGTCGCCGAGGCCTTGCGCGCACGCTTCGATGGCGCCCATGCTCTTCGGTTTCTGCGGGTTCGGGAGGTTCAGGTTGTCCGCCACGGAATCCATGCGCGCGCCGGTTGCCGCGAGGTTCCGCATGGCCTCCTCCATGGCGTACACGGACCCGCGGTACGGGTCGATGTCCGTGATGTTCGGGTTCACGTCGCAGGTGAGCGCGAGGCCCTTCCACGATTCCGGCACGGGCTTCAGGACCGCGGCGTCGCCGTGGGTGAAGTGGCCGAGCTTCCCCTGGAGGGGCTTGATGATCGTGTTGCCGCGGACCTCGTGGTCGTACTGGCGGATCACGGGTTCGCGGCTTGCGAGGTTTTCCCGGGCCAGCATGGTGAGCAGGATTCCGGAGGCGTCCTTCGGCTCCTCGGGCGGGGTGTCGCTGGGCGCCACCCGGAATTCCTCCATGGGGCGCTCGTACACGGGGCCGCCGTACAGCCACTCGCTGTCCAACTCGAGGATGGTTTCGCCGCCCCATTTCACGCGGACGACCTTGTCCGGGATGGCGGTGCCGACGACACGCGCGTCCACATCCCATTCCTTCGCGAGGGCGAGGACCTTGTCCACGTTCTCGTCGAGGACGGTGACCATCATGCGCTCCTGGGATTCACTCACCCAGATCTCCCAGGGCTTCATGCCCGGTTCCTTCGTGTGCACGTGGTCGAGGTCGATCTCGGCTCCAACGCCGGCGTCAAGGGCCATCTCGCCGCATACGCAGCTCAGGCCGCCGCCCCCGAGGTCCTTCATGCCGGTGAGGAGGCCGCGGTCATTGAGGAGGAGGGAGACGTGGATGAGAGGCTCCTTCGTGATGGGGTCCCCGAGTTGCACGGCGCCGCGGCTGGATTCGTCCGCGTCCTCCTGCAGGTCCGCGGAGGCGAAGGTGACGCCGTGGATGCCGTCGCGACCCGTCTTCCCGCCGAGGAGGATGTAAGTGTCGCCCGCCTGGCCGACCCGGGAATGAATCAGGGATTCCCGCTTCATGATGCCGACGCAGCCCACGTTCACGAGACAGTTCGTCAGGAACTTGGGGTGGAAGTGGATCATGCCCGAGACCGTCGGGATGCCGATGCGGTTCCCGTAATCCCGGATGCCGGCGACGACGCCGCCCGCGAGGTACTTCGGGTGCTTCGTGCCGGGCGGGAGGTCCTCGAACTTCGTCTCCAGGCTGCCGAAGAACAGGGGGTCCACGAGGGCCACGGGCTGCGCGCCCATGCAGACGACGTCGCGCACGACGCCTCCGATCCCGGTGGCTGCGCCGCCGTAGGGTTCGATGGCGCTCGGGTGGTTGTGGCTCTCGATCTTCACCACGTAGTCCCAGCCCTTGTCGAAGGGGAGGACGCCGGCGTCCTCGCGGCAGATGATCTTGTCCTCGTGGATGCCGTACACGTGGCGCTGGAGCACGGGTTTCGAGGACTTGTAGCAGCAGTGCTCGCTCCACGCCTGGCCCAGGCTCTCAAGCTCGATGTCCGTGGGGTTCCGGCCGACCACGGTCTTGAAGTGGTCGCGGACCGACTTCATCTCGGCAAGGTCGAGGCCGATCGACGTGGCCTCGCTGATGGCGACGAGTTCCGCATCCGTCGCGCCCAGGATGTCCACGTCGTAGATGGGCGGGTCCGTCGCGGGCACATGCGGGCTCAGGCGCTTCTGGAGGATTCCAGCGGCCGTCTGGGCGGGGGCGTCAGTCAAGGAACCGCCTCCTCAGACCGCAGGTGCCGCAAGGGGCGTGATCGTGATGTGGGCTTCGTGGACCACGGGGTTGACGAGAAGGCGCTTGCACATCTCGCCGACCGAGAGGCGGGCCGCGTGGGCGTCCTCCGCATCCAACGTGATCTTGAACGAGCGGGTCGCCTTCACGTCCGCCACCTGCGCGAATCCGAGAAGAGCCAACGTCTTCTTCGTGTTCGCACCCTCGGGATCGGCCACGCCGGGTTTCAGCTCGATCCGGACCTCTGCCTGGAATTGCATGAGGGGAAGCACCATCCTTGGCGCCCCGATTGTGGGTTTGGTTTTTAAATGTAGGCCCGGCGCGCGTTGTCAGGCTGCGGCGTGGGGTCGAGGGCCCGGGGGCTCCCGTGGTCGAACGGCTCGTCGGCCGTCAACTCGCGCAGGTGCACAAGGACGTTGGAGACATCGCCAAGGAAATGGAGGCCGGACGGCGTCACGCGGTACTCGCGCGATTGCGGGTCATGAAGCAGGTACGTCTTCCCTTCGAGGAATCCGAGGTACCGCTTCAACATGTCATAACTGAGATTCGCATCCGACATGATGCGCGTCTTCTTCTCGCCGTTCCGGGAGCGGGCGATCTCGAGGATGTCGTGAAGGATTTCCACCGAGGATCGCTTCGGGGCCATGATCATTGCAGAATGTCAGAGAGACAAAAAGGCGTGTCGTCCAATACCTGATATGGGTGGCTGTTGAGCACCCTGGGACTCTCAAGGGACCGGGGTCCGGGCGGCATGTCCATCACCGCCGGCCACCGCACCCTGTCGCGGGCGCGGGGCGGCCGGGCGTGTGAGGCACTCGATCCCGCGTTCACGACGTTTCCGTCATCCCCCTTGCCCACCGTCTGGCCGCGGCGCATCCGAATGCCATCGGAACAAGCAAGCCCGGCCCCGGCGCGGGGACTCCGCGATGGCCGGACGGGGACTCCACGCGGGCCGACGACTCCGGCAACGCGGCGGACGGAACGTCGACGGTGCTGTTCACGCGGCCTCCATCCGCAAACTCGGCGACAATCTTGACCTGGGACTCTCCTGAAGCCACCGGTGCCCACCAGTTGCCACCGTCGCGCAGCCACGCGCGACCGTCCGCGCCCACGACCCGCGTCGGCGCCTTCGAGAACGTCACCAAGACGCGGTCGTCCGGCTCGTGGGATGCCAACGGCGGACGGGCCACGTCCACCACGACCGGGGTCAGGGCCACGCGCATGGTCATCCGGACACCGCCCGCACCCTCATCCACGAGATCCAGCGCCACCGTGGTCGCTAAGGGCCCGTTCGGCGTGCGGAACCGCACAAGGGCATCCACGACGTTCGCGTGCCCATGCCAGCCGCGCGCGGTTCCGCTGACGTTCCACGTGGTGACGCTGTCCGCAACGGGTGCCCAATCCGCCTCATCCGGACCACCGCCCGGGGCGACGAATGCGAGGGCAAGGTCCTCGGGCGCCGCAGATTGCAGGATCGCGACCAACGAATCATCGTCCATGCGGAGGCGTTCCCGGAAGATCACAAGGGTGCCTCCGTCCGCGTGCTGCGGTCCCTCGATTCCGAGGCCTCCCAGCGCCGCTGCCGACGGAGCGAGGAGGACGCATGTCGCCACCATCAGGAACGGGCCCGGAATCCGCATCCGGCTCACGCGGCTCCCTCCGCCGTGATGACGAGGGGGGCGATGCGTTCCCCCGCGTCGAGGCCGGGTGCGGGGGCAAGGGTGACCGTGACCACCGCCTCGGCGCCGGGGCCTGCGAGTCCCGCCATGCGGGTCAACGTGGCCCGGCCCCCGACAAGGGCTGCGGAGGTCACGTTCCCGGCAGCATCCTGCAGCGTCACGGTGCCCGTGGCAAACAACGGATCCGCCGAAGCGATGGTCACGTGCAGGGTCGTGAACGCGGCGTTGCCGGTGTTCGCGATGCGCGTCGTCCCTTCGAAGCCGTCCTCCACGGTGGCAATCACCACTTCCGGGTCCGCCAGCGCGACCTCGAGCCAGGCCCCGACATCAAGGGCCATCTCGGCGAACGACGTCGCGCCCGCGTCGTCCGTGGCGGTCACGAGCACACGGTAGCGGCCCGCATCCAGGGATTCGTTCATGGTCAACGTCCACGCGCGAGCCGCACCGTCGGCCGGCTCCGGGGGCGTCGTCGGGACGAGCAGGGCATTGGCCCCTGCGACGGGGGCTCCCGTCCAATCCACAAGGGCAGCGGCAAGGGTCACGGAATCACCGTTCCTGTCGGTGCTGAACGCCACGAAGGCCACCTCGCCCGGGGGGACGATGCGGACGGTGCCGCGCACCGGGCTCCCGGAAATCGTCGCCGAGAGCGCAACCTCCGGCGCCGCATTCTCCACGATGGCGGTTCCGGAGGCCACGATGGGCTCCCCGCCCTCCCGGGCGAACGCAAGAAGGCGCACCGTCACAGGGCCCCGGGTCACGCGCTCCGGCAGGGTGACCGTGAACGTGCCCGAATGGGGTGCGTCCACCCCGTCCGGCAGGAAGTCCCGCGCGGCAGCCAGGACGGCTCCGTCCCGGATGACCTCCAGATCGACCGACGCGATGCCATCGCCTGGCTCCAGCGTTGCGTTCACGGTCACATTGCCGCCCGGGAGCACATTCCCCGTTTCGACGGTGAAGGTGGCAATGGCCGGGATGGCGCCCACGTCGAACGGCGCGGTGCCGATGAGTTTCGCGGACCCCTCCGGCGTGTCCCGGCTGTACGCGCTGATCCGGTACGCGCCTTCGGCGGCGCCCCGGGGCACCGCCACCGACACATCGACATCGAGGACGCCGGCGTCATCCACCTGGCGATACGGGTACGTGGCATTCCCGGCCGGATGGTCGCGCAGGTCGATGAGGAGGGTGCCCGCGCCCGACGTGGGTTGCGTCCCGGTGCCGCGGGATTCCACGGGCCACTCCATGCGCGTGGACGCGCGGTACACGCGGAACTCGACAAGGCCGAGGCCCGGCGGGATGTCCGCATCCATCGGCGTGGAACCGAGGTTCCGGTCCGCAAGGGAAATGATGCCCGCGACCGTGCCGCCGAGGGCCGGGCCCACGTGGGCGGGCGACGCATCGAAGCCGAGGGCTGTGGAGGATGCGTCGCTGATGTTGAAGAAACGGTCCACGTGGACCGTGTCCGCGGCGCGGCTCGTTGCGGTCACCCGCGCCCGATAGTGACCCACCGGAAGGGGGGCGTGGCTGAAGCTGTCCTCGAAGTCGCTGCCGGTCTCGGCCCAGAGGTCCGCGGCCACATCGACGTCCGAGACGGCGATGGTGCGCCACGATCCGTCGGCCCGCTGCCGCGCGTACTCCACCGCGAGCGCGGCCACGTCATCGAGGCCGTTCCCGTCGCCCACCGTGAAGCGCGTGATGAACGCGCTCCCCGGGCTCTTCATCTTCCAGTCGTTCACCGTGGATGAAGTGAGGGCCACCGTCGTCGGCGCATCCGCGATGACGGCGCGCACGGTGCCGTTGGTGGATGAGGGCGCCGGGTCCGTGGCCACGATGCGGACGCCCGCGCTCCGACCTTCCGCGTGGGCGCCTTCGTAGGACACGTTCACGTGGTACACGCCCGCGCCGAAGCGTAGCGTGAACGGCAGGGACGTGGACGCGGGCGAGGCGTGGGACTCGGGCGCCGTGCGCCAGTCGAAGGTCCCTGCGTCCCCGGCATACCGGGCGTGCAGCACGAGTTCGCCCGCGTCGTCAGCGAGGCGCTGGAGTGCCGTGGCGACGTCCAATCCGACGCGCCATTTCGCATCCGGTTCCGACACGCTCCGGACGGTCACCGACGCGGTGTCCCTGCGGACCGGGAACCGGGTGTCGTTCGAGACCGGCTCCGAAGTCGTGCCCTCGGCGGTCACGATGACTGCATGGGGCCCGGAGGCCATGGCGCCGTACCGGACGAGGATGTCCACGGACGGATTCGTCGGGGTCAACGTGGCTTCGCGGGGTTCGATGGCGAGGGCGCGGCCCATGTCGTCCGAGGCGCTCAGGTGGACGGTCTCCGCCCATGCCGTCTGCACGGCGCCGGAGGACGGCCCGTGGGCAGTGACGGTGGCGGCGACGGTGATGGTGTCCCCGGCAACGACGCCTTGGGGTGCGGAGGGGAACGTGATCGAGAATGTGGGGCCCGGCGTGTCGAAGCCTGCTGCAGCCGCGGGGACGGCTGCGGGCAGGGCGATCAGGATGGCAAGCGCGATGGCGGGGAGGTTCCGGTGCATCGATCGCCTACGAAGGGCCTCCGGGATATGAGGAATGTCCCGAGGTCACGGCAAATGGGAGGGATGCGGGGGGGTTATGCTCGTGGCGGGAAGAGTTGCGGCGTTTCCGGCTTCGTGG
>JBFILE010000245.1:0-6100 GCA_041599855.1 Thermoplasmatota archaeon | reverse complement strand
GTGAATATGATGGCACCAAACTCACAAAACAAGATTCCCGGGGTCAAGGGGCCGAGAAAATCGGCCGTGCCTGGCATGGCAGCGCGCCGCCGCGCTGCGCCGCCGACGGATCCCGCGCAATTCCGTGGGACAAGCCGAACAAGCGCGATTCCGAGGGGCAACTGCACGACGGCCGCGACGACCCGCGGCGAGGCGCGGGCACATGCGATGCGCACCGTGGCGCACACCGCCCACGACCCGCAGGAGGAGGGAATCCCTGGAATCCCTCCCCCGCAGGCCGTGGTGGACTCAGCGTAGCTCGCCCTTGCGCCCGCAGCTCGGACACGCATGCCGCAGCGGCCGCGTCCCCGGGTCCTCAAGGACGAAGATGTGTGTGCATCCGCCGCACCGGAGCTTCAGGCGCTTGCGGCCCGTCGCAGCTGCACCTGCCGCCGCCGCAGGCGCGGCCGCCGACCCGGAACCGGCCGGAGACGCCCCATGGGAATGGGACCCATCATCCAGCATGCCTTCCGCCCCGCATCCCGGGCACGTATGGTACAGGGGACGGACCCCCGTATCCTCCACACCGAACACGGTCGCGCAATCCCCGCATCGCAGCGTGATCTTCTTTGCCGCATATGCGGGCTCATGACCCATCGCGGACCCGCCCCCGGAAGAGGCCGCGCCCGCAGCTGCCGCATGCATCGCGCCGCTGCCACCCGCGGCAGCCGGGTTCCCGAGGAACAACACGAGCACCTCGAACACGAGCAGGATGAGGATGAGGGCCACAAGAAGCCACAGCGTCCCATCCAACCACGACCCGTCCGCAAGGAGGAAGAGGCCGAGGCCCACGAGCACGAGGAACGCCGCCATCGCAACGACGATGAGGCTCGTGAACCTGCGCGTCCCCGCGTCCCAATCCTTCACCATCACTTCGGCCACCTCCAGAAGGCCGCGTACGCCCCAAGGACAATGGCCGCCGCACCCAGGAGAACGAGGCTCACGAGCGGGAACGTACCGGATTTCCCATCGGGCGCGGGCGGATCGATCGGCGGCGGTGTCACCTGCGCAGGTGTCACCGTGAATGCACCACCATCCACCTCCTCGCTCGACGAGTCATCGTACGTGGCCTTGTACTCGACGCGGTACTCGCCCGCGTTCGGCGGCGTGAACGTCGTCGCGTAATCGCCCGCTTCCGTCTTCGTCAACGCGATCGGAGGCAGCGCGCGCTCCTGACCCGTGGGCAGCTTCTGGTACAGGATGGCCTCCACCTTGCTCACGTTCTTGAACGGATTCTCCGCCTGCGTCCGCAGCACCATGGGTTTCCCCTGCACCGGGCCCACCGGCGGCGTCCCCGGCGTGATCGACGTCTTGTTGTACACGCGGAAGGACACGTCCTTCGACGTCTCCGACGACTGATCCCGCGCGATGACCCTCAGGGTCACGTTCCCGTCGAGGCCCGCCGTGTCGAAGGGGTACGAGCTGCGGTCCGCGAGATCCTTCACGACACTCGTGAAGTTCCCGTTCCCGACCTTCCGTTCGATCGACACGAGGATCGAATCCCCGTCATCGTCCGTCGCCACCCACTGGATGTTCGTGATCCCCTTCACGACCGCACCCGGCTTCGGTGCAGACACCGTCAACCTCGGCGCACTGTTCGACGTGTCGATCTCCCGGGGATGCGTCGCATTCCCGAGCTCCGCCACGTTCCCGAGACGATCCTTCGCCACGATGTAATACCACACATCGCCCACGATGGCATCGCTCAGGTTCCCGAGGTACGACCCGCCCACGAGGGACAGGTTCACGGATGCGAAATCATCCTCGTTCAGGAGTGCCCAGAACAACCGGACGCTGTCCTCGTCCACGCCGGCACCCGCATCGGTGACGCGTACGATGAACCGCTCACGGGACGTGGTCTCGTCCTTGATCGCCGGAGGCGTCGTATCCACGGTGACCTCCTGCGTCTTCGTCCCCGTGTTCCCTGCGAGGTCCTTCGCGCGGAATTCGTACGAACGAACCCCGCTTCCCGTGACCTGGATGGTCGACGAGTATGCCGTCCAGTTCCCGCCGCCGACGCGGTATTCCAAGGAATCCGCCACGAGGCCGGAACCCTCGTCCGTCACACTCGCCGTCAACGTGGCCCCCGGCAAGGCGTAGACCTTGTCCTCGCGTACCACGGTCTTCTCATCCCCGATCTCGACCACGATGGCAGGTGCGGACTTGTCCACGCGCACCGTGTGGTTCACGGACCGGAGTTCCCCATAGGAATCCGTTGCATTCACCACGATGAGCAGCGTCGCATTGTGCGGATACCCGTCGGCAAGGTCGAACGCAACGTCCCAGCCTTCCGTCGTGTTCCCGGAAACGGTTTCCACGAACTTCAGTGACCCGCTCACGTCCACCGACGCATTCGGGTTGGACGCACTCGCAACCGAAGCCCGGATGTCGGCCTTCGCCACGTTCACGTCCGTGACGCGGAACTTCACGATGCCCTTGGAACTGATCCACGGCGCCGTGCCGTTGGAACCGGCGGCGGCGAGGGGCGAAACGACCTCGAGCTCGGGCGGGGCATTGTCCAGGATGCTCAACGTCATCCCCGGGTACATGGGGGTCACACCGTACGTGGGATCCGCCAGGTAGAACCCGACCACGTACCGCGCCTTCGACTCGAAGGTGAAGTTGTTCGTGGACAACCACTTGTAACGGTACACGTTCGGCGCGAGCATCGTGTCGAACTGCATCGTGAACACTGCGACCTCCGTGTCGTTCTCGAAGATGCTCATCTGCGGGAAACCCGGGAGGATGATGTCGCTTTCACGGACTTCCATGAAGATGCGCACCGGCTGCCCGGTCGCGAGGACCTCGGGCCGGTGGAACGTGTTCAGCGGAATGGGCGCCGAGTCATCGTGCAGGTAGAACTGGTAGGTCGGGTTCCCGGAGGAATCCGTCCGGTTCACCCACACGCGGTTCCCTGCCGCATCCATCGCGCGGATCCCCAGCGTCATGTGGCCCGAGTACGGCACGAGGCGATCGAACTCGTAATCATACCACTGGGTCGTGGCGTTCCACACCTTCCTCGTCGGTGTGAGCTCCACATCCGGCTTCGCCACACCGTTCGGGTACGTGACATTCTTCAGGACGAGGGTGACGTTCGTCAACCCGCTCGCCTGCTTGAAGTCCCCCGTCGTCGCGTCCAGGACGCCATCGCGAAGGCGCGCCGTGAACACCATGTTCCGGTTCGCCTTGCACACGCCCGGGTAGTTCGCGGCATCCGAACACGTCGCGGTCGCATCCGCAACCGGGTTCCGGAGAACGACCGATGCGAGATCGACCTCGGGGGCCACCGTGTCGAAGCGCACGGTCACATTCTTCCACCCCGTCTGTGACGCGAAGTCCGTGATCCGGAGCGTGAACTCGTACGGCGTCGTGAACGATGCCGCGTTCTTCTCGATGATCGGGTACTTCGCACCGCCAAGGCGCGAGAACTCGTTCGCCAGGGACCAGTCGGCCCAGACCTTCCCATCCTGGTTGGACGGGTTGCCCGTGACGGTGGCCGTGAGCCACGGGTCATTCGGTGTCTTCGTGAACCGACCGAGGACGCGGTCGAAGAATTCGCCGGTCTTGGTGTTCTTGATGCGCACCTTCACGCTTTCGGCACCCGAGCCGGTGTCGTTCGCGAGACCCGTGAACGCGTCCGGGACGCCATTCATGTTCCCATGCGTCATGGCGATCTGCGGTGCCGACCGGTCCACCCGCATGGGGATGTAGTAGCTGAAGTTCTGCGTCTTGGAATCCGGCAGGCGACCATCGGTCGTCACGTTCACCCAAAGGTGGAACAGGGCGCCGTCCTTCGGCGGCGTCGGGAAGCCGACGCGGTAATCGAACCACGTGACCTCCTTCGTCGTTGCGAGGGAGTTCGACGTCAACGCCGTGAGCGCAGGTTGGCTCCACGCGGATTCCCCGGCTGCCGGCGTCTGCTGCTCGATGGTGATGCGGGGCCGGTCCGTGAGGCGCGCGAACCCGTGGCGCACCCCGAAGGTCACGTCGAAGGTTCCTCCGGCGTACTGGTACGTCCCGTCGGACTGGATGGTCGATTTCGACTTGTAGCCATCCGACGACGTCTCGTCCTTCAGGAGGACATCCACGCCGCGCTGCCCGTCCGCCGCCTCGGTGGGTGCGAACACGAACCCGCGGCCCTCGATGGCGAACGGAAGGTATCGGGCATCCGTGCATGAGGGCGACGTCAAGGCCGGGGCCTCCGCGCGCACCACGCAGATGACGAGATGATAGTTGCCGCTGAGGGGCGTCCAATCGAGGGCGATCCCGGGCTTGTCGAACGACAGCACCTTTGCGCCACCGATCGTGTACGTCGTCGTCGTCCCGGACTTGAGCGGGGTGGCGCCACTCTTGATGGCGCGCCCGTTCTCCACGTCATCCGTCTTGTACACCCAGAACTGCGAGGAAGGGTTGACGAAGCTCGTGTTCGCCGTGAAGTTCAAGGCAAGATGCTCCGACGCGGAGCGGATGAACGTCTTCGTCGGAACGAGCTTCGCCTGCCAGTTGTCGATCGGCTTCTTGAACGAGATGTCGCTCGCATCCGGCGTGACGGCCTTCACGACTTCCTCAAGGAGGTAATTCTTCCCATCCACCGTCGTGCTGACCACGAACTTGACGTCACCATCGGTGATGGATTGCGAGAAGGGGTTGACGTTGAACGTGTACTGATAGTACCACGCGCCGTCCACGGCCACCTTGATGCGGGCGCCGGTGGAGTCCTTGTCGGGGAACCCGGCAATCTGGATTGTTTCGTAGTCGTTCCCCTGTTTCTTCCGCTGCGCCGTGACCGAGTTGATCTGGCAGAGGTGGCCACCTTCGTCGCACGGCTGGTTCTGCCCGTACGTGTTGCCGCTCATGGCGGCACCGATGCGGGCCACGAACTTGCCATCCAGGGAGGAAGGTGTGCTGATGACAACGAACCGGGGCCGGATCGAGAGATCGCCCGACGTCGTGGTCACCGAGTTGCCACCCTCGTCGACGATCTTCATCTCCAGCTTGTACCGTCCAGGCGATACGGACCCGACGGGGATCTCAAGGTTCGTCGCCTTCAGGGTGAGGCGGCCCGTATCGCTTGATTTCGTGATGAGGCCGTTGTTCAGGAGGCATCGGTCGGGTTGGCCGACCCGCGTGGAATACGACGCGCAGTCGAACACGAATTCCTGCCCGGTGTCCCACCGTTTCGCATACACGCCGGTGGTCGCGTCCTTCAGGCGGAACTCGAACGCACGCACCGGATCGAACTTCGCGGTGGAACCGTCCTCGGTTGCCGTGAACGTGACGCGAAGGGGCTCGCGGCCCTGTTCGACGTACGAGGTCTTCGAGATCTCGGGGTCCGGAGTGAACACACTGATGGCCGGCGCCTTCGCATCACGGACGAAGCACGCCCGGTTAGCGGTCGCGTCCACCACGTTTCCGGCCGCATCCTCGAGGATCGGCTTCACGATGTAGAATCCCTCCAACCCCGCGAACGCGGCCCGTCCGTCGTAGCTGTAGGTGTAGGTCTTGCTGGCCGGGTCCCACGTCACGTTCTTGACGCTGAGCTTCGTTTCCGTGGTGACCCACGACGACCCGGACCAGTACCGGTTGTTCTCGCGACTGTTGATCACGATCTTCACGGCGGCGGAGTTCAGGGCAACGTTGTCGCTGGCCGTGAAGTTGATGTACGCGAGGTTCGCGCGCTTGTACAGGTCGAAGTTGATTGATCCCGTCGGCGGGCATTGGCCAGCGGTCGGCACGGGGTGGACCCATGTGCCGAAGGTCGGGGCCTGCCGGTCAACGATCCCGATGACCCGCTGAGGCGTGAGCGGCGTGTTCTTCCCGTCATCCCGCGGCAGCACCTCGAACTGGAAGTAATGGAGGTCCGTGTCGGTCGGGGGCACGAGGTCCCCGCTCTGCCATGTGGTCTTGCTGCGGTGGAGCGGAGTGGCCACCGTCCAGCCGCCATTCCCGAGGACGTTGCCTTGTGCGTCCACTTCGCGGTACCGGATCAGGATGTCCGGCTTCGGCTCCGGCACGATGGAGCCCGCCTTGAGCGCATACACGAAGTCGGGGTCGGTCGGGT
>JBFILE010000244.1:0-6120 GCA_041599855.1 Thermoplasmatota archaeon | reverse complement strand
TCCGGGTGGAGGCCGAGGTAGTTCCCTTCGCCAAGGATTTCGAGGGACTTGTCGAATGCGGCGTTGTCGCCGGCCCCCCGCTGGAGCGGGATGACCCCCCACTGCTTGAAGAACCAGCGCTGAAGCGGTTTGTCGAAGTGTTCGGCCTTGCTCACGAAATAGACCATCCGCGGGGCGATGGCGGGAATGAAGTAGGAGTCGAGGTACGAGAGATGGTTCGACGCAAGGATGGCGCCCCCGGTCTCGGGGAAATGGTGGACGCCCGCGGTCTTGAAGCGCCAGGTGGCCTTCAGGATCGGCGCGACCACGACCTTGCTCGCCTTGTAGAAACCCTCACCCATCGAACGGACCCGCGCGATTCACAGTCCTGTTGCCCATATATATCCTGCGAGCACACGAACCGGCACAACCAAGACGGCCCGCCCGGCTTCACGGTCAATGGCCGCGAAGCGGTTCACCGTCCGCGAAGCGGACGCCCTGATTCCCACCCTCGCCCCCCGGGTGGCCGAACTCGCGGACGCCCTCCACGCGTACCGGTTCGCGCAGGAGCAGCTGAAGGAACTCGAGACCGTGAACGCGGCGACCGCGTCCGATCCCGAGCATCCGGACCACTTCGATCTGCGACGGTTCACGCGGGAGGCAAGGGATCACGAAAAACGCGCCCAGGCGATCCTGAAGGATTTCGCGGACCTGGGCGTGGAAATGAAGGACCCGTACATCGGGCTCCTCGACTTCCCGTGCGAGCGCACCGTCGGCCCCGCCACCGAGGTCGTGTACCTCTGCTGGCGCATGGGCGAGGAGCGCATCACCCATTGGCACCCGGTCGAAGGCGGGTTCCAGGCGCGGAAACCGCTCGACGAGCTCTGAGGGACGCCCAGCCGGGCCGAACGTCACCCGGCCGACGACCACGGGGCGCGCCCGAGGTCGTCGAACGGCGTGCTGTTTCCTGTCAGATCTTGCTATCGCGGGACTTCTGGGTCACCGCGGCCTTCTGGAATTCAAGGGCCTCGTCCGATTCCGCACCGTAGGTCACGAGGACGCGATCCTTGTGGTGCAGGACGTACAGGAGGCCTTCCGGCCGCTCTTTCCATTCGCCACCCGCGCCCTCGACAAACACCCGGATCCTGCAGTCCGCGTATTCGCCGTGGTAGCGGCCACCGTCCGTCAGGATGAACCCGCCCTGCCCTTGGGAGCCTTCACTCGACTTCCAGCCGAGGGTGTTGAAGAAGTACACGAGGGTGACGTTCGTGTCGTGGAGGTGAATGACATCGCCCCACTCATGGGATGGGTAGATGTCGCTGCCTTCGAGATGGATGCTCCGATCCTTCGTCACGGTCACCATGTACCGCTGCTGGGCGAAGTCGAATGGGGCCTGGTCCCCGAGGAAGACCTTGAAGTCGACGTGGGGGTGGTCCCCGCTGTAGTTGTACTTCCCGTCGGGGGGCGGAGTCGGGCCGGACTCGATGAGCCCGGCCGGCGGAACGGTGGACGTGCACGCGGTGACGCCCGAATCCGTGGGGGTCGTGCATCCGGCAAGGACGGCGGGAATCGCCAGCAGCAGGAATGCTGCCGCCGCACCGAGCGGGGTCGCGGGTCGCGTGCGCGTCATGGGTCCCGCCTCACACCCGGAACGGATCGCGTTCGAGGCCGAGTTTCATGGTGTCGAGTTCCTCGTCCGTCGGGGTACCGTACACGAGAAGCACGAGTTCGCGGTCGACCCACTCGTAATCGGCCGGGTTGCCGCCGCGCTTGATCCATTCACCGTCGTCGAGCTTCGTCCACAATTGGGACGGAGCGTCCGTGCGGCCGGTGCGGTTCGCGGGGCCCAGGTTCTCGTTCAGATCGATGTAATCGGTCGCGACGATGGAGCCCAGAAGCCCCCGTTTGAAGAAGTCGCCGATTGTCAGGCCCGGCGTGCCTTCCACGTGCACGACACTCGTGGACCCGCCGCCCACGTTGTGGAGGTGTCCGCGCATGTATCCGGTGTTCCGCATGTCGAGCGCAGGGTTCGACAGGTCCACGCGCTCGCCGTTCACGTATGCGTGGATGGCGCTGTGGATGTGGACGTCTTCCTCCGGCTGGAGGGCGATGTATCCTGCCACGATGGCGGCGACCGCGAGGACACCCGCCACGCTGAGGAGGACGACCTTCATGGACCCCTTGCGTCGTTCGGGGGCGGTCCGCTGTTTGTATTCCTCGGCCTTGCGCTCGCGGCGCGCCCGGATCTCGTCGTCAGTTGGCATCTTCGGGGATTCTCCAATTCGTTGAGGGGGATGGGTCAGGGGGTTGAAGGGGAGGGCTGGAGCGCCGCATCGGGGGAGGCGCCATCGAGGACTGCTGTTTCGGTCGGCACGAAACGTGCTCCGAATGCGTCCGAGAACCCGGCGACGAGGGCACCGACAAGGCGGTCCCGCGGCACGCTGACGCCTTCCTCGCCAAGACTCGTCACGCCGCGGGCCACGTCGGCCGCGGGGGTCCGGAAGACCCGTGCATACATCTCGGGGTCGCGGTCCACGATGACCGTCCCATGCTGCAGGACCGTGGTCCGCGTCCGTCGCTGCGCGCCTCCGGAGATCTTGCGGCCATCCACGAGGATGTTCGTGCCTTGGCGTCGCAGGTAGCAGAGGGCTTCCGTGGCCCGGCCGCTGCCCGCGTATTCGAATTCGGCCGCAAGTCCCAGCGCGCGGAGGGCGTGGTGGACGCCTTGGCTGAGGTACGTGAACGAGCCCGGGATGTCGGCCGGAAGGCCCGGGTGGTCCAGGGGGAGGACCACGCTGTACGTGACCTCGCTCGCTTCGTGGATGATGGCGCCGCCGCCGGTTGCCCGCTCGACGACATCAAGACCGAGGGCGCGCGCGGCGTCCACATCGACGGCGTCGCGGGTCTGCGCCCGGCCAAGGCTTACGGCCGCCGGGGCCCACCCGTAGAGGCGCACCGTGGGCAGTCCCTCGGCGAGGAACTGCTCGTCCCTCGCCATGTTCACATGGCCGGGGAGGTGGGGGTCTACGACGAGGCGCACGACCCGGTCGATGGGAGAACTCGGTTATTAATGGCTCGCACCTGTCACGCCGCGGAATGCGGCTACCCGGGAAGTGGCTGCGGGACACGGGTCAGGCAACGGATCGGGGGGCCGGGCACGCTGTGCGCCTTCAGGCTCGCGAGCGGGCCGCCCCATGCCCACGCCCAAGCGGGGCATCCGCCCCGATCGAAGGCCGAGCCTCGGCGGAATGGGTGAAGAGAAGTGCCGGGGACGGGGCTTGAACCCGCGACCTACGGATTATGAGTCCGTCGCGCCACCAACTGCGCCACCCCGGCAGGGGCTCGCCTGCAAACCCATTCCCCTTCATAAGGGTTCTGGGGGTCGTTTGCGGCGTGCCGAGGCGCGCGGGCCCCGAAATCGTTGCCGCCTGTCAGGTGGCGCGCACGACCACATCGCCCACGTCCGCACGGGCCTCGACCGTCACCTGTGTCGGTTTGTCGGCGAATCCCTCGGACCTTGCCTTCACGGTGCTTCCGGGGCCATCGCCCTTCTCGGATCGGGATTCCGTGGCGCCGATCTCCACGCGCACGTCCCCCACATCCACTTCGGCTTCCACGTCGAACCCGGTGTCCGCGCGGGAAGGGATGCGGAGTTCCACATCGCCCACGTCGGCGCGGAGGTCGAAGTGGCCGGTCTGGGCGGATCCGAGGCGGACGTCCACGCGGCCCACATCCACGCGCGCATCGAAGTTGCCGGTGGCATGGGCGCCTTCCACGACCACATCGCCCACGTCGGCGCGGAGATCGGTCGCCGCAAGGAGCACGTCGGAGACGTGGATGTTGCCGACATCCGTCCGGGCCTTCACGGCATGGGCGCCGGTGTCAGGCACTTCGATCCGGATGTTCACGCGGGGGCTTTCGCCGTTGTTCCACCGGGTCCGATCCAGTTTGTACGGGACTTCCCAGGCGGTCGCGCGCAGGGTGTCGCCGTCCCGCGAGAATCCGGCCTTCCCGTCCATTTCCTCAACGGTTTCCGCGTCGGGTCCCCGGATCGTGATGATGATGCGGGCAAGGGCGGTGGATGATGGCACCACGGTGACGTCCCCCACGCTCACGCAGCCGTCGATTGCGCTGCGGGACGTCCCGGCGGCGTCCACCTCATACGTCCTGATGCGCTCGACGCGGCCACCTTGGTCGACGATGCCGGAGTCCGTTTCGTTCACGGCGGCCGCGGTCCCGTCCGGCGCGGATCGGGTGCAGCCGCGGTCGCCGCTGAAGCTGCTGAACGAGTCCATGCAGCCGGCAAGGGCTGGCGCGGCGACGAGCGCCGCGACGAGTACGATTCCTGTCAGATTCCGGGGGGCTTGGGTCATGGCGCGCATGGGGTCACCTCGTGATGACGTAGATGGATCCGACGTCAACCCGGACGTCGATCATGACTCGTATGGATTTCTCATTGAAGGATCGCGTCCGTACGTGGACACTTTCACCGGGAATGTCCCGCGTGCGTTGTTCCAGGTCCGGGTCCGGGATGTCGATGCGGACGCTGCCGACATCGGTGGCACCGGACACGTCGTATCCCCGTGGACCGGATCGGGGCATGACGATATCCGTGTCTCCGACGTCCGTTCTCAATGTTAACGTGCCGTTTCCGGCTTCCGCGATTCCGAGGACGATGTCCCCGACGTCGGTCGTGAACCGGGCGATGCCGCTGACGCTGAGTCGCGAGCCCCGGATCTCACCCACATGGGTTTCCGCATCGATGCCGTCGAGGGTGATGCCGTCCAGGATCATCTGTCCGACGGACGAGTGCAGCTTCGCCGTGAACGGAATCGCCGCCGGCACGAGGATCTCGATGGCGACCCGCGTCGTGGTCTCCCCGAGAAGGAAGGATCCGGTGCGAGTGACGCGGGGTTGGGACGCTTCGATCACGAAGGTGCCTCCATCCTGTCGGAATGCGGCGCGGACGGATGCGTCCAGCACGGCATCCTCCGTGTCCCCGGTGAAGGTGGCGGTCACGGTTGTCGCGTTGTCCGGGGACGCGCGGATCGTGATGTCGCCGACGCTTGTGCAGGCATCGAGGATGCCGCGGGTCGCGTTCACTTCCGCGGTCCGGAACGTGACCGTGCGGACGTATCGTCCGTCGGCATGGACGGTGGCCGCAGGCTGATCCACGACGGTCTCAAGATTCGAGCCCGGATTGGGCTCGATGAAGCAACCCGGGCGGGTGCTCAGCGTGAGGTCACTCAAGGGTCCGGCGAGGGCTGCGACTCCTCCCACCACTACGCACGCGGCAATGATGCCGGTGATGAGGAATTCCTTGGACCGCATGAATCCCCGGATGTCGATCGGTGGCATCCGGCATCATCCCCGGATTCCGTGGCGCACGGCTTCCCGCGTCGCGTCCAAGGTCTTCTGGGCTTCCGCCATGCCGCGCTGGATCTCTCCGCCGAGGCGCGCGTACTCCGCCATGGGATCGGGTCCGGGCGGCGGTGCCGGCGGGCGGGTCGCGAGGATCACCCGCGTCTCATAGCGGAGGTAGCCGACGGCGAGGATGCCGGCTCCGAGGCCAAGCAGGAACATGATCATCGTGGCGTAGGCGGCCACGGTTCCGATGTCCACCACGTCAACCCACCTCCCTCAGCAGCTTCTCGATCTCCTTCAACGTGGCATTCATGCGTTCCACCTCGTCACGCAGGGCGCGCTGTCCGCGGACCGCCTCCTCGGCGAGGCGGCGGTACTCGTTCCCACCTTCCGTATCGAGTTGCGCACGCTTGTACCGGTAGAACGTGAACGCGATGACGACCGTGGCCGTGGTCAGGAACAGCATGATCGGGATGATCTCCCAATCCGCCATCAGATCGCCTCCGAGTCGCGGGTGGCCGCCGCCTGGCGGATCACGTCGGCAGTCAGATGCAGGTCCAGGGGGCGCAGTTCGTAGTATTTCATGGCTTTTCCGTCCTCGGAGAGTTCGAGGGTCCCTTCGACAAGGCCGGCCTTCTCCAGCTTGTCGAGGTGCATGTACAGCAACGGGCGGCTGAGTCCGAGTTCGCGGGCGAGCGCGCTCACGAAGTTGCGACCCTCGGCGAGGGCCGCGATGATGCGGAGGCGATGGGGGTTGGCCAGGGCCTCCGCGATGGC
>JBFILE010000243.1:0-6131 GCA_041599855.1 Thermoplasmatota archaeon | reverse complement strand
TCCCTCGCCGCGATGCCGGCAAGGCCCCGGAAGAAGGGGCTGGTACCCTGCAGGATGCCGGCGCCGGTCACACCGAGGGCACCCGCGAGTGCGAGGCCGAGGACAAGGGGGATCACCGACGGGAGTGCCGCATACGCGGCGAGGCCGGCGAACGCGGCGCTGCCAAGAAGCGTCATTCCCGTGAACCGTCGCCGGATGAGGCCCGGCGTGGGCGCGGGTGCGAACGCATCCACCTTCGCGGCGGCCGGCGGCTTCGTCAGCATGCTGCCCACGACGAGGGCGAGGATGCTGGCTGCGAGCGCCGGCAGGAACGGGTCGTACCCCGTGACGTCGGAGAAGCTCGCGCCCGTCCACGGGATCTCCCAGCCGACTGTCACAAGGAACCCGGCCGAGATGCTGGCGACCGCGCCTGTTGTTGTGGCGCGTCGCGAGAACAGCGCCGCAAGGAGCGGGACCGCGATGCCGCTCACGTAGATGTAGTACGAGAAGAGGGCGAGTTGGATGGCCTGCTTGTATGTGAGGGCGAGGGCGATGGCGCCCACCGCGACCCCGATGAGGGCGAGGCGGCTCACGAGCTTGATGGCCGCCTCGGTCGCGTCCGGGTTCAGGAACCGCTGGTACACGTCCTTCACCACGTTCGTGGACGCGCTGAGGAAGTACGCGCTCGCCGTGGACATGACGATGGCGGCGAAGGAGACGAAGATGATGGCGGCGATGAAGTCCGGGAAGAGGAGCGACACCAGTTGGAATGCTTCCTGGTTCACGGGGGCATTCGGCACGAGCGCAGTGGCAAGGAGCCCGATCATCACGAAACACGCGTGGAGGAGGAGGACGAGGGCGAGGAATCCACGGGCTGAGACGCCCGCGGTTTTTTCGTCGGCGCTCGAAACCAGGCGCTGCCACGTGCTCTGATCCGCAAGGAGGAGGAGAAGGACGGCGAGGAAGGGGGCGAGGCCAGCGACCCACCCGACTGAAGCGAGGGGTGCGAGGCGGTCGGGCGGGATGGCGGCGGCGAGGCCGGCGAAGCCCCCGACTTCGAAGAGGCCGGTGAATGCGAGGGCGAGGAGGCCGCCGAACATGAGGGTGCCTTGGAAGACGGCGACGTACGCGAGGCCCATGAGCCCGCCGAGGGCGGTGTACAGGATGAACACGGACGCGAAGATCAGGGTGCCCCATAGGAACGTGTTCCCGAGGATGGCGTCCGGTCCGAGGACGACCTCGAGGAGGGTGCCCCCCGCGAGGGTCTGGGTGCCCGCGATGGCCGTGTAGGCGACGAAGGTGACCAGGGAGGAGGCGAGGCGGGCGGACGGGCCGTACCGCTTCTCAAGGATTTCCGGCGTCGTGAAGTTCGCGACCCGGCGGATCGTGGGTGCAAGGGCCACGAGGAGGAGGATGCCGAGGATGTCGCCTGCGAGCCAGAAGTAGCCGAGGCCACTGGACGCGGCGAACGAGACGCCGCCGACGACGCTTCCGGCGCCTGTCCAGGCCGTGATCAGGCTTGCGATCACGAAGGCGCTCCCGAGTCGTTTCCCGGCAAGGAGGAAATCGTCCCCGTTTTTCACTTGGCGCAGACCCAGCCACCCGAGGGCGACGCAGATGCCGGCGTAGAGGACGAACGCGGTCACGACAGCGACGCTCGGAGCCATCGGCGCGGCCAACGGGGGGCGGAGCCTTAAAAGGTGGGGGGGTGGCGAGGGCGCGATCGGGAGCGGCGATCCCGGCGTTGGTCCTCGATCGGGCAGGCGCGCACCTTTTCGGTCCCACCCGGTGCCGCCCTCCTGGGCCCCGATGGTTGAGCCGGCTCGCCGAACTCGATAAATCCCGCATCCGCCATACGCGGCCCATGCGCACCTACGACCTCACCGAGTACCTCACCGCGCGCCTCCGGCTGGACACCGGGCGCGCGCATCCGGGCGATGCGGAGCGGGTCGAAATCCTGGAACGGAAATTGCCGGTCCCGTTCGCCGCATGCATCCCTCACCTCGGTACCTTCGCGCCAGGCCCCGGGCCCTACCCCCGCAACCTCACGGCCGACGACATCCGGGTCGTGTTCCTCCTTCGCAACGAACATGCGCTCCTTGGTACCCTCCGGGAAACATTGCACGGCACCGACCTGCCGGATCCGCCGGCCACCGGCGATTGGCTCGATTTCTTCGAGACGGAACGGGAAGCCACCTTGTCCCATCGCGAGAAGTTGCGGAAGATGGATTCCCGCATCCACGGCATCTTCACGGGCACGCGCACGAACCCGGGTGTCGACGCGGATGAGATCGATGCGCGACTCGCGAATGACGCGGCGGCCGCGACGGGGCGATGAGCCATGCCGCTGTTCCGGTACACGTACGAATACGCCGACGGCTCCCGTGAAACGAACGTGCTCAGCGCCGGGAACGCGGAAGCGGCCGAGAAACGCGGCCGACGGCACGCGGACGCCCGAGGGGCCATGCTGGTCGAGGTGACGGCATACGTGCCCGACCCGGGTGGGGACTGAGGGGGCATGCCGCGACCCTCCCCTCGTGTCAGCGTCGGAATTTCGGCGGACCAATGACCATGGAATGGGCCACCCAGCCATCGTGCGCGCGCACCTCACGCTGCCCCGCCGCTCACAACCCGCAGCACCCGCACTTCATCCCCGTCCGCAAGAGGCTCCGTGTCGGGAATGGGGCGGTTTGTGCGGAATACGAGCACGAGTTCCGGCCGGATGTCGAGGACGCGGAGGAGATCCCGGGCCGTCGCGCCGTCCTCAAGGTCGAGCACTTGTTCCTTCGGATCGAAGCCGTGCATCCGGGCCGTGACGCGCACGAGGCCCCAACAGCACGCGCGATTTAATGCCTTCCCGGGACCCCGGGAACTGCTCCTTTAGGATTAAATAGCGGGAGGTTGTGCTGGGATTCCCCGCTTCAGTGCGGGACCCTCCCACGATTCCCACGTCGTGGACCAAGAGGTGTTGCCTCCGTGCGTCGTGATGGACCCGCTTCATCCGGCGCCGAGGATCTGCAGACGTAGCCTAGCTCGGTAGGGCGGTGGTCTCGAAAACCACTGGGCCTCGCCCTCGGGAGTTCAAATCTCCCCGTCTGCGCTTTTTTCGGTCCCGTGCCTTTCACGCAGGGTAGCGGGAACGTCCAGCCGGAACCGGACCCTTGCGCGCCGGGGCCCTGTCCTCGGATTCCTCCCTTGTATGCCTCTCATCCTCTCATCCTTTCATCCCTGAATCCCCGTGTGTCCCTGCCGTCCCGAGCCACGGGAAGATCGGGCCCGCACCGGATCCATCGTTGCTCCCGGCGCTGCCAACGATGTGCGGCGGCCGGAGGGCTCTTCGGGACTTCCACGGTGGAGGGCATGCCACATCCGGGGTGCGACGTCGGCTGGCCGGGGCCCATGGGCCGGGCACAATCAGGTTGCCGCTGGGTGGAAAACGTGGCTCGGGGTCACGGACCCGTCATGGCGCACGAAGGAGACACCGGAATCGGGAAAAGATATGGGGCGTGTCCAACCCCTGCCGAAGGGGGTGCCTACCGGGCAACCGCTTCCTCGGCTTCCATCTCTTCCTTCTCGCTGGCTGCGAGAAGATCCTGGGCACGCGTGTGCTCGAAATAGTGGTCGAGGGCCTCTTCCACGGCTTCGCGCATGTTCTTGCCTCGCAAGAGCTTCAGCGCATGGAGTTTGAGGTGGTACTCGATGCCGATCTTCACACGGAGTTCCTTCGGCTCGACGTCGACTTTCTTTTTCTCATTCAGAAGCATGCGCCATTCACCTGCAATGACAATCTCGCCACTCCTCCTATTTGACCGGGCGGCGAGTGTCGGAGCGGTGCGCTGTCGTCACTCTGCCGTTTGAGCGGACACGCGAAAACGGAGGCGGGCGGGCAGGCAATGGGCGAAAGCGGACAATCAGCGAATCAGTCCAACATCACAGCCATTTTCTGGGCATTGCCACCCGCGCGGGGGTCACGGGATATGCGGGGGTCGACGGGATTCGCGGGGTCGATGGGATTCGCGGGGACGGCGGTATTCGGAAACTCCCAGGAGGCCATCCGAGGCACGCGCCCCGAGCGCCCTTTCGCGACGTCGCTATTCCGCAGGCACGCGGTACACGCCCACTCCGCCGACTGCGCGCTTCGGCAGGATGACTTCGAGGAGACCATTGTTGTAGTGGGCTTCGGCCTCCTCCGGTCGAACCTCCGCCGGGAGACTGATGGCGCGGTGGAAGACCTCCGGCCGCTGGAACACGTTCTTTGTCTGATCCCAGGCTGCCCGGCGTGTCGCCTGGATGACGACCCGGTGCGGACTCACGTCCACCCGGATGTCTTCGCGTTCCACGTCGAACATCTCGGCGGTCAGGAGAAGGGATGATGCCTCCTCGATGATTTCGATGTCGGGAGACCGGCCCGGCCGGACGACCTGTGGGATGTCCGTGCGTGCGGATTTCCAGATGTCATCGAACTTGCGCTCGATGTCGTCAAAGGGGTTACGAGCCAAGTGATGTCCACCCTTGTGGGTATCTGCCGGCGAAGAATGGGCATATAGGTCGTGGCACATCAGTCGATGATTTCCACGCCGCACCGTTTAAGCACGCCGCGGGCCGTCGCGGACTCCTTATGGTCCGCGTCATGGGTTCCGTCGCCATCGACACGATCGGCCTCGTTCCCCTCCTTCCCGAGGCCGATGCCACCGCCGGCGTCCTGTCCGTCACCGACTCGCCCGGAGGCGCCGGCGGGAACGTCGCCCACGCCCTCGCCCGCCTCGGCGTCCCCGTGTCCCTTGCCGCATCCGTCGGTCCCGACTTCGCGGGGAGTGCCTACGAGGCGACGCTGCGGAACGCCGGGGTCGACCTGTCCGGCCTCGCGCGAACGACGACTCCCACAGCGCACGCGTACATCTTCAGCGAGACGGGCGGGCCCCGCCAGATGCTGTTCTTCCACCCGGGCGCGAGCGCCCGCACGCGCGAGGTCGAGGTCCGCAAGGCGGACGTGGGCCACTTCGCAGCCGGCGAAATCCCGGTCTATCCGGCGCACATGGACGCGTGTGATTTCGTCACCTTCGACCCCGGGCAGGAACTGTTCCATCGGGATATCGCGGAAATCCTGGCCTGTCTGCCGCATGTGGACGTCCTCTTCTGCAACGGCAAGGAACGGAGGATCCTGGAAGCCGCAGGGTTCCGGTTGGACGCGTTCCTCGAAGGTCGCGCGTGCGCCGTCGTGGAGACCCGTGGCGCGGAGGGGGCGCTGCTCCATGAGCCCGGCGCGAAAAGCACCCGCATCCCCTCGGCCGGGGCTCGCGAAGTGGCGGACCCGACGGGGGCTGGGGATTCCCACCGGGCGGGATTCCTGTTCGGCCTCCACCACGGACTCGACCTGGAATCGTGCGTGCGGATCGCGGGCGTCGTCGCAAGCTTCACCATTGAAACCGTCGGGCCGCAGACCGGCCTCCCCGACCTGGAACAGGTGCGCGCGCGCCATGCGGAATCGGTCGGGCCGTGGCCGCTCCAGACCGCATGAGGGTCAACGTGGGCGTGCGGCGGTCGCCGTCGGGCCGGTTTCGCAGGCGCCCGGGCCCCGAGGGGCACCCGTGCCGCTTGGGCACTCCCCATGCGCCTTCAGGGATTCGGGCGCAGCGACGGCGGAATCGTCGAAAGCTCGGCGTCGCACGTCGTGTCCGGTGCCGTCTCATAAAGGAGCTTGAGGAGCGAGTCCTCGTCCTTCGCCTCCACGACGACCTCGATGTCCCCGAGGGGTCCGGTGGCGTCGCCGGAGGCCCCGAAGTTCGGGTGGTTCACGTAGGCCGCCTGCTTGCCGAGGCGGAACCGGGTGACTGCGCCGCGTCGGCCACGGAGCATGGTGCCGCGCGCGGTGTCCGGGATCTGGTGGTTCCGGATGAGTTCGGCAAGGCGCTCAAGGGAGCCGCCGTCGCCCGAGACCTGCCCCTCACTCGTGGTCAGGGTCGCTTCCGGGAAGAGATTGAGCACGGCGGAGCTGACGCGGGAGGCGTCCTCGGTCGCGTTGACCGGGGCGCGCAGGCGGATGGAAGCCACGGCTCCCGATCACGGGGGCCTCGATAAGGCCTTTTCGTGCGCGGTGCCGGAATCCTGCCCTCGGGACGCAAGGCCTTCCGGGAATGGCGCCCTCGGGGGGG
>JBFILE010000242.1:0-6132 GCA_041599855.1 Thermoplasmatota archaeon | reverse complement strand
GTGGGCGTAGTGCCAGTATAGCGACAATCGTCCCGCGAGGGGTAGCCATCCGGGGGAGGCGGGGCGCGTGGAGGGAATGAGGGGTGGGGTGCAGGTCGCGCCGGAGGCGTGCCGGGGGTGGGCTGGTGGGGGCCCCAACTGCCACGCCCACCCCTCGCGGCCCGCGCGTTCCCGTTACGTTGGCACCCCCCGAGACGCCCCGTTCAAGCGCTCCCGAACCATGCCACGGGAAGCGCGGCAAGTGCGCCGCGCGGCGCACCGTCGCCATCGACGCTGCGCCGCCATGCCCCGGGATTCATTCTCCATTCACTGCTTCGCGCCGCGCTGATCCACGTCCCACTGGGAGTCCACGACATCGCGCTGGATGACGGGCAGCCGCAGGACGCTGTCCTTGCCGAGGTGCACGTCCACGGGGCCCGTGAGGGGGCTCGCGACGGGCTCGACGGAATCCTCCTGATGGAGTTCAAGGACGAGGGTGTGTCCCACCGGGAGGAGCACGTCGAGGGGCATGAATTCCATGGCAACGAGGATGGGCTGGCCGGGGACCACGGTCTGCTGCTCGGTGCCACCCTTGTGGTAGCGGAGGTCCATCCATGCGCGGCCCACCTGCAGCATCTTGCCATCGGGGCCCTTGTCGAAGAGCTTCGCAAGGAGGTGGCCGCCGGCCGTCGTCGGGGTGACGGTCACGTGGAACTGCGGAAGCCCCGCGAAGCGGAGATCGGATTCCATGGCTGCGCTTTCGAGGCGGATGATCGGCGTCGGCGCCACGGGGCCGAACTCGCCGACGAGCGCCGGGTCGTACATCTGGATGGTGCCTGCGCCGTCACTCGATTCCGTGAGGCCCGCCGTCGTGGCGTACAGGGTCGTCCATTCCGCATCCATCGGCGGGTACACGTTCGTGGGTTCCGCGCGCCAGTTGCCGAGGCTGTCCTCGACCTCCACGTCGGGGCCCGTGTACACGCTCATGTCACCCTTGAGTTCGCGGTCGAACCAGCGCAGGAGCACTTCGGCCCAGTCCATGCGCCAGTGGTTGTTCTCCGCCGGGCGGTCCGGGTAGTTGTGGCCCCACTGGCCAAGGAGGAGCTTCTTCGTGACGTCCAGCTCGTTGTAGAGGGGGAGCGCCATGGTGGGTTCCACGTTCCAGTCCTGGAGGCCGTGGATGAGGAACACGCTTCCCTTGTAGTTCTCAAGGGTCTGCGGGATGAAGTTGCGTTCCTTCCAGTACGGCATCTCGGCGACGTTCGTGTAGCCGCCGCCGTTTGCGACACCGGCCGCGCCCCACGCGGGGTGTTCGGCGGTCTCGGGGCACGCGATCATGGCCTGCTGGGCGGGCGTGCGGCCTTCGCCGTCCACGGCATACGAGGAGTAGAGGGAGCCGAGGATGGGGGCGCGGGCCTCGGCGCTTCCGTTCCGGAAGTACATGGCGCCGATGTCGGAGAGGCCGCTGATGGGGACAATCGTCTTCAACGCGGGGTTCCCGAACTGGGCCGCCTGCCACGGCGTGGACCCGTCGTAGGAGCGGCCGATCATGCCGACCGCGCCGTTGGACCAGGATTGCTCCGCGATCCACGTGAGGGCGCTGTCGAGGTCCGCCTGTTCCTTGGCACCCATGAAGTCCATGCATCCGTCGCTCCAGCCGGTGCCGCGGACGCTCAGTTGCGCAACCACGTAGCCGTGGGGGACGAAGTTCTCGATGAGGAAGCCGCCAAGGCGGTTTGCGTGCTGGTCCACCTGCACGTCGCCGTTCCCGTAGTAGGGCCCGGCGTCCATGATGACGGGAAAGGTGGTGCCCTCCGGGGCGTCAGGGAAGAACAGGCCCATCGAGATCTCGGTGCCGTCGATGAGGCTCGCGACACGCTCGACGACCACGTTCCCGAGGCCGAATGGCCCGGTTTCGAGGGTCTTGGACCAGGCTCCCGTGGTGTCGAACACGGCGTCGGTGAGGAAGTCGATGTCCGGCCGAACGCCGGTGGACGCCGACGTTGCGGCGTCATCGACGGGGACGGTCGGGGTGATGCAACCCGCGAGGGCGGGAAGAGCGAAGGCGAAAGCGAGCGCTGCGGCGAGAAGGCGGCTCATGAGGGCGGGAGAGCGGGACGCGGTTCATGAGGTTTGTGGGAGACGGGTTGACCGGGGGACCTCGAAGAGGGTCAACCTCCCAGCTGCGGCCGGTCGCCGCCGACGACCGACGTCACGTCGGGAGCGCCTTCGACGGAGGGGTCGGAATGCGGGTGTACCTGCCCAGCGCCTCGACGCATCCCGCATCCTCCCCTGCGAGCGCCCGGTTCCGGAGCGCCTGTTGCGGCTCGATGGTGAGCCACGCGAGGTATCGCCCTGCGTCGTCCCGCGGAAACCGGGTCGTTATTCCGCTGTCGAAATCGGATTTTGCTCCTTTCCACCATCCGAGGTATTGCACGTACTGGTCCGTGTCGAACGCGGAATCCACGACGGATCGGGCATGGGACCATGCGGCGTCCCATTCCGCCTTCCCGACCGGATCCAGCCCCTGGTGCCACCAATGGATGATGAGACTCGCGCGGGTCGCGTGAAGGGCCAGGCCGAGCGCCGCGAACTGATCTCCGGCCCCGACGAGATCGCGCACCGCGGGGTCCAGTGAACGCACATACCCGATAAGGCTGCGGAATGGAGTTGTTTCGTCCAAGGGATCGGGCTGGGTGGCGGCAATGGCCGATGCGTGATCCTGGATGGCGAGGATGCACGCTGCGGTGGGCGTCCCGACTCGGGGCGAAGGTTGTGCCAACCATGCCTGGGCCATCGCCACGACGCGGGCGCCCTTGCGGATCGCGAAATCGGCGTTGAAGGCGGAAGGACCATCGCCGGCTGCATCGGCGCTCCAGGACCCGTTTCGATCCAGGATCTGCCGGAGGGCGGGATCGCCGACCAGGAGGCCAGCGATGAGCGACGCTGCGATCGCGCTGGTTTCCGTGTTGTCCGGGCGCGCGTGATACGCATTCCGGAAGGAGTGGGCCTCGTCAAGGAGCGCGTCCCGCATCGCCTGGAGTACGCTGGCGTTTGCGACCGTCCGAGTTGTCATGTCGGGCCCACCGAAGCCGGCTGTCCACAATGCCTCGAATGCACCGATCGCCGCGCCTTGGGCCGCCAACAGATTGCCTCCCTTGAATGCCGACAGGGCGGCCAGCAACTGCTCGCGCCCGTGGGTTGTCAGGGTCGACTCCGGGGCCGTCCGATTCAGACGTTCGACGGTGTCGATGAACTCCTGCATGAACCCCACGTATGTCGCCATGGCCTCCGGTGGCGGAAATACGGGAGTGCCCGGGTCGAATGTGAACGGTGGAAACGTTTCATCCGAGGGCCATACGCCGTTGCCCCCGGGCGCGTCCGCTTCGAATTGCAGGCAACCCGGGGCGAGGATGACAAGAATGGTCGCGGCGAGGGCGACCACGTTCGTTCGGCCCACGCCGCGGATGGTACGTGCGCGTGGCCCGTCAAGGCACGCGTTGTCCATGCCGACCCCCATTTTTGCGGAGAGAACATGTTCGATCATAAATGGATCGATGAGGTGCGTTTGCGCCCGCAGCCGGTGGGACGTGATGGGGGCGGCGGTCGACGAGGGGCCCGGCCATCCTACCCGGCTGCACCGTCCGCCAACACCGCCGTCCCGAAGACCACGTTGAAGTCATCGCACCAGACCGTGATCCCCGCGTAGTCAGCCGGGTCCACACCCTCGGGAATGGGCACGTTGAACGTCCCGCGGACGGTGGCTTCGCCGCCATCCGCCCCGCCGGGCACGAGGATGCGCACGCCCCGGTCCTCCACGTCCTCCCGCGACCGGGCCTCGCTGGACTCGGTGAGGTAGAAGTACACGTCCGGACCCGAGGTCGCCTGATAGTCCTCGAACCGCAGGAAGAATCCGTTCGTGCCCTCGTACACGGTGACGGTTCCGCTTGCCGAGTGGGCGGCATCGCCATCGCGGAACGTGCCGGTCTTGCGAGCCACCGGCTCCCGCGTGGCCGGGTCTTCCATGGGCCGTTCATCGGCGGTCCCGTTTTCCATGCGCTTGCCGCCGGTTCCGTTCATGCTGTTCTTGTCGTTCTTCTCGTTCATGTCGCCCATGCCACCCATGCCGTCCATGCCGTCCATGCCGTCCATGCCGTCCCCGGCCGTGATGTCCGTGAGCGCCTCATTCGCCTCCGAGGTCGCTTCGGGCAGGAACCAGGGGGCCGCGATGAAGCCCACGACTGCGATCACGAATGCACTTCCACCCAGCACGAACGCCAGTTTCAGGTTCATTGGCGCCTCATGACGCCGAGCGACACAAACCCCTTTTCCCAGATTCGTTCCAGGTGCCACCCAGACCGCTCCGCGGGCATGCTGTGACGCGGACGCGCACATTCCCGGGCACATGGACGCGCCCCCACCTCGCGGGGGTCGGAATCCTTAAAGCAGGAACCCGGTTTCGGCGGCTCAAGGACGCCCCGCGTCCCGCCCTCCCGCAGGTGCTTCCAGTGTCCGATGGTCAAACCCACACGCCGCCGCTCGGCATGCAACCGCCCACCCTCGAAGGCGAGGGCCCCCCTCGCCTTGCCGAGATGGCGCACCAGCAGTTCGTGAAGGCGGCCCGCCATGTGGACCTTCCCGACTGGATCATCGAGTACATGAGCCACCCGCGGCGCACGCACATCGCAAGCGTGCCCCTGCGCCACGACAACGGCGACGTGCGCATCTATCCGGCGTACCGCTGCCAGTACAATGACGCCCTCGGCCCCACGAAGGGCGGCATCCGGTACCACCCCGGCGTGAACCTCGACGAGGTCGTTGCGCTGAGTGCGTGGATGACGTGGAAGTGCGCCATCGCGGGCCTCCCCTTCGGCGGGGCAAAGGGCGGCGTCGTCTGCGACCCCACCGGGATGAGCAAGGCGGAACTCGAGCGGCTCACGCGCCGCGTGACCGTGGAGATGATGGACGTTTTCGGCCCCGAGAAGGACATTCCGGCGCCGGACGTGAACACGACCGCCGAGATGATGGGCTGGATCTACGACACGTACAGCGTGTTCAAGGGCGCCTCGTTCGCCCCCGTCGTCACCGGGAAGCCGCTGAGCCTTGGCGGCACCGTGGGCCGGGCAGCGGCGACGGGTCGGGGCGCCGCGGACACCGCGGAAGCGGCAGCCGTGTACAAGGGCATGGACCTCACGAAGAGCACCGCCATCGTGCAGGGCTTCGGGAAGGTCGGCTACTACGCCGCGAAGTTCCTCGCGGAGAAGGGCGTCAAGGTCGTTGGTGTGAGCGACGTGTCCGGCCGCGTGTACGATGAGCGCGGCCTCGACATCGACAAGATGTTCGCGTACGCGCAGAAGAACAAGGGCACCATCCTCGGGTACCCCGATGCACGGTCCATCGATGATTCCGTTCTCGTCCAGCCGTGCGACATCCTGGTCCCCGCAGCCCTCGAGAACCAGATCACGGTCGGGAACGCCTCGGACATCCAGGCGAAGATCGTGGTCGAGGGCGCCAACGGCCCCACCACGGTGAAGGCGGACGAGATCCTCCACAAGAACGGCGTCTTCGTCGTCCCCGACATCGTGGCGAACAGCGGCGGCGTCGTCGTCTCGTACTTCGAGTGGGTCCAGAACGTGAACAAGTTCCCGTGGACCGAGGACGAGGTCGCGAACCGCCTCGCCCGCCGCATGAAGGAATCCTTCGATTCCACCGTGCGCGTCGCCGAGGAGAAGGATGTGGACATGCGGACCGCCGCCTACATCCTTGCCCTCGACCGCGTGGGCCAGGCCATCAACGACCGCGGCCTGTTCCCGTAGGTCCCGCCGGACCCGGGGATCCGTGAGCGAGCGGATTCCCCGATTCCGATCCGGACGTGCAGGAGCGGCGCCGATGGAGGACGGCGGCGCGGTTCCCTTTTCGTGCGTCCCTTGCACAGCATCCCTATCCCTTGATGATGTCGTCGTTCATCCATGCGATCCCGTCTGCCCGGACGACTCCGAACCGTCAGCCTCGTCATCGGCCTCGCCATTCTCCTTGTGGCACCCGCCGCCCTCGCGCTCCCCGTGAAGGACCCGGCACCCGGCGTCCCCGAGGACACCGTGGACGCAGTGGACGCAGTGGATGCCACGTATCGGCGCCATGTGGCAAGCCCCT
>JBFILE010000241.1:0-6138 GCA_041599855.1 Thermoplasmatota archaeon | reverse complement strand
TTCCGCCTGCCGCTTCCGCCTGCCGCTTCCGCCTGCCGCTTCCGCCTGCCGCTTCCGCCTGCCGCTTCCGCCTGCCGCTTCCGAGTGGAGTTCGGACATCAGGGGGTCCACAATGGTTAAGCTGCGGATGCGGGCATCCTTGGTCCATGCGCGCCGTACCTGCGGTTCTCGCCCTCATCTTCCTTGCCCCGGCTCTTGCCGGCTGCATCACGGTGGACGACGTGGCTCCGGGCCTGAATGATGAACCCGTTCCCGATCTTGCCGGCTTGTCCGAGGTCCTGTTCAACGGGGTCATCCGCGGCGAGAGCCAGTGGATCGATTCCTCCAGTGACGGAACAAAACTCCACACGCGTTTCTTCTACACGGACACGTCATCCCTTCCGGACTGGAAGAGCCCGACGATCCTCGTCATGAGCCCGTACTTCGGGTACGACGCCCGCGAGGACATGATGGATGCGTCGAGCCGACCCACGTACTTCCGCTACCAGTGGCTCATCGACAACTTCGTTCCCCGCGGCTACGTGGTTGCCTTCAGCGACGTCCGCGGCACCGGGGACTCGGGCGGGTGCCTTGAGCAGACGGCGGAACTCCAGCGGCAGGACGGCTACGACGTGGTCGAATGGATCGGCGCGGAATCGTGGTCCAACGGCAAGGTCGGCATGTTCGGCAAGTCGTACGATGCCGAAACCCAGCAGGGCACCGCGATTCTTGCGCCCCCGCACCTGACCACGATCATTCCGGTCGCGAGTGTCTCCGGTCAGTACGAGTGGAACTTCTACGACGGCGTCCCGTTCACGGGCCACACCCTCATCGGGAACGCGGCGTACCTCGCGGGCGATGGTGCGCAGCCGCCCACGACGCTGGAGGGTCTCGCCCAGTACTGGACTCGTGCCGGATGCCACCCCGGCATGCTCGCGCAGGCCGCCCACCGCGACGGCGATTGGGACGAGTACTGGTCGAGCCGCGAATTCCGCCCCCACGTCAAGAACATCGAGGCGAGCGTCCTCTACGTTCACGGCCTCCAGGACTGGAACGTGCGCCAGGTCGCCCTGCGCGACTGGTTCGACGAGATCCCGAGCGAGAAGCGCGCGATCTTCGGCCAATGGCGCCACGACTACCCGGAGCAGAACAACTTCAACGGCGAGTGGAGTCGCCAGGATTGGCGCGAGACCGTGCACAAGTGGTACGACCACTGGCTCCTCGGCATCGAGAACGGCATCATGGACGCGCTCCCGCCCGTCCAGGTGCAGGACAGCGAAGGCGTGTGGCGGGCGGAAGCCACGTACCCGCCAACGGACACGACGAACCTGTCGTTCTTCCTCGCGCCCAACGCCCTCGTGGCTGATGACCCGGGGGCACTCGACCTGCACTTCCGCGAGAACGAGGAAGCCTTCGCCCGCAGCGGCACCGGGCTCCCCATCGAGGACCAGGATACGGCTCCGTATGTCGCGGAACTGCGATTCACGAGCGCGCCGGTTGCGGCCGATGTCCACAGCGCGGGTTGGCCGACCCTGGAATTCGACGTGGCGCTCATCGATGGCCTGTACCCGGATGCGGACTCCGTCACCGACGCCCACTTCGCCGCGAACCTGTGGCTCGTGAGCCCGACAGGCGAAAAGACCTGGTTCAACGCCGGCTACCTTTCCGCCCGCCACCGGGACGGCGTGGACCAGCCGAAACCCGTCCCCGAGGATGAGGTCATCACGTACACCCTCCGCTTCCACCCCGCGGACACCGTGATCCCGGCGGGTTGGTCCGTGGAGATGAGCCTCGCCGGCAGCGACGGAGCAACCGAGGTGGAAGGCACATTCTGGGGTGCCGACCTGTTCCGCGGCGTCCTCACCTTCCCGGTCGTTGAACGGGATTGGGCAGCTGTCACCCTCGATGTGCCGTTCGGTCCGCCGGTGAACTCGTAGGGATCGCGAATCACTCGCCGAGGAACCGCACGCCTTCGAGTCCGCGAAGGTGCGGATCTCCGGTTACCAACACGGCACCCACGCTCCGCGCCGTCTCGTAGATGAGGCAATCCACGAGGCCGATTCCCTTGCGCTCGGATTCGAGGGCGGCGCGGGTGCGGCCGGCGGCCTCCGCGATGGCAGCGGTCACGGGGAGGATCTCCGAGGTGGCGCGGACGGTTTCGAGGATCCGTTCGAGATGCTCGGGCGTGCGCCGCGTGGCGACGTGGGCGAGTTCGGCGAGGGACAGCACGCTCGTCCCGATGTCATGGGGGACATGGATGCCGTGGACCTCGTTCGCCATGGGCCCGCCGCCGAGTTCCTCCACCCACGCGTACGTGTCGAAGACGTACGCGGGTCCAGGCGCGCCGCTGAGGGGTTGGGCGGGAGCCGCATCAGTCACGGTCGCCCGGCTCCCGATGGAACGGGCCGAGGCCCGGCGCGATCGCGACGAGGGCGTCCCGCCGCTTCCGGTGGGTGACGAGCAGGCGCTGGACGAGGTCGTCATAGGATGGGGCGTTCAACTCCTCCTTGACGCGACGCAGGGCTTCCAGCGTGGCTTCCCGGACCTGGATCGAAGTTGCCATGGACAACTGCCATGGCACCTACTTATGGATGAAGGTTATGGCACATTCCCATGGGGTCAGGGGGTCGGCATGACAAGGCCCACGCCACCCGCTCCACGCCGGGGGTCGGACATTCCCGTCCACGACCCGTCCGGGTTCCGGACCGCGAGCTGCAGCGCGCTGATCCCCTGCACGCCCGCCGGCTCCGGGTCGTGCCCGCGGGCCCGCAGGTCGTTGATGACCGCCTTCGGGATGGTGCGTTCCCACGTGATATCCCCCCCGGTCCGGCCCGGGACCGGGGAATACAACCGTCCGGCGGCGCTCGCGTCCGCCGCGGTCATCCCGTGGTCCACGAGGTTCATGGCGACCTGGAAGACGCTCGTGATGATCGTCGGGCCGCCGGCGGCGCCGAATGTGGCCACGGGAATCCCGTCCCGGAGCAGGATGGTGGGGCTCATGCTGGATCGTGGCCGCTTCCCGCCCTCAACCTGGTTGGGCCCTCCGGGCATGAAGTCGAAGTCCGTGAGTTCGTTGTTCAGCATGATGCCCCATTCCGGCACCATGAGGCCGCTTCCGAACACCTGTTCGATGGTGCCCGTGGCGCTCACGATCGTGCCATCGGCGTCGATGGCGATGAAGTGGCTCGTGTGATGGCCTTCGGTGGCGGCCGCGGCACCCCGTGTCCCGGGGTCGCGCCCGTTCGGGTCGTACGCCCACGGATCGCCCGGTGCCACCCGGACCGCCGCCTTGCCCGGGTCGATCAGGGCGCGTCGCTTGGCGATGTAGTCCGGGTGGAGCATGCCGGCCACGGGTACGTCCACCACGTCCTCGTCGCCGAGGAATGCGCCGCGGTCCGCGTACGCGAGATGCATGGCCTCGACGGCAAGATGCAGGGTGTCCGCCGTGTTGGCGCCCGATCGTGCCACATCGAACCCCTCAATCAGGGCAAGGAGTTGGGCGACGACGACGCCCCCACCGGGCGGCGGCATGGTCAGGATGTCCACTCCGCGGTACGAGGCCTGCAGGGGCTCCCGCTCCCGCACCGCATACGCGGCGAGGTCACGGGTCGTCATGCGGCCGTCGCGTTCGGCAACCGTCGCGACGATGGCCTCGGCGATGGCGCCGTTGTAGAACACGTCCGGTCCCTGGGACGCGATGAGGGAAAGGGTGCGCGCCAGATCGGGCCGGAACAGGGTCTGGCCTTCGGCGAGCGGGGTTCCGCCCGTGCATGTGACGGCATCGTGGAGGGGGGGCGGGGCCAGCGCGGTCGGGCAGACGACTTCGCGGTAGAACACCTGCGCCGTCGGCGGCCAGCTTTTCAGCTTCTCGGACATGCGCGGGTCCGCAAGGAACCCGGCAAGGACGGCGTCCACCCGGAACCCGTCGGCTGCAAGGGCGATGGCGGGCGCCATCACGTCCGCGAGGGAGAGACGGCCGTGGTGGGCGACCGCTTCGGCCCACACCCGCACCGTTCCCGGGACGCCGACGGCATACCCCTCTTGATGGGCCGTCCAATGGTCCTGGGCTTCCCCGGATTCCGTCAGGAACTGGTCCGGGGTGGACGCTGCGGGCGCGGTCTCGCGACCGTCGAGGATGAAGCTGAGCCCCGTCGTGCCGTTCCGGACGAGGATGAATGCGCCCCCGCCGATCCCGGAATACTGGGGCTCGACGACCGTGAGGGCGAACTGGATGGCGGCTGCGGCATCGATCGCATTCCCGCCGGCGGACAGGATGCTGGCCCCCGCCTGGGCGGCGAGCGCATTGGAGGAGACCGTGACGCCGCGGAAGTCTGGGGGTCCGTCGCCCAGGTTGGTTTCGACCGAGGTGAAGCATCCGGCGAGGGCAGGTGCGAGGAGGGCGATGACGACGAGGAACGGGCGTCCGGAACGGCGGGCCACGGATCCCGAGTCGTTCGCCGCCCGATAATCATTCCGAGGGTGGGTGCTGCGGGCCTGCCGGGGGCGCGGGTGGCCATCCTGCGCGACGTGTCGATGGCTTCGCCAAAATGGGGAACGCCCGCGAGGCACTCGTCAGACTCGGTCCCATGGCGTCCACCACTGCCCTCATCGTGAGCATGTTCGCGATCATCATCGGCTTACTCGTTGCCGGAGTGGGGGTGGACATCATGCTGGAAAGTGGCACATTCGCCGAAGGCGAAGGGAGTTCCTCGAACGGTATCCTCGGCATCGGCGGAGGGTCGAGCGAGCGCGCGGAGGTGAGCACGCCGGCGTTCGTCGGGCTCATCATGGCGGTGCTCGGAGGCGCGGGCGTCCTCCTCGGCTTCGGCGGCCTTATCTCGGTCTCGGCCCGCATCGGCGACGGGTGATCCCGGGCGAGGTCATTCCGTGGCGGCCGGCGGGCGTTGTGCGCGGAGGGTGGCCATCCGCTCCCCCTCATCCCGGCACCAGCCCGCAATCCGGTCGCGCGCAACAGCACCGTCCATGGCGATGATGATCTCCGCATGCTCAACCCCCGGCACGCGCATCGCCCGGGCGGGCGCGGTCACCGCCTCCGCCACCGATTCCGCGGCGCAGAACAGCATGGTGCCCGGTGGCGTCTGCAGCGTGTGCGCGACCCACGCATGTCCGATGGCCATTCAAGCGCAGTCGGCATCGGCGTGTTCTGGGACGCGCTGAACGGCGCCATCGCCGTCGGCATCCGCAAGCTCCGGAACCGCTCCCGGGTGGGCGCCGGCGTTCCCGAATGAATCACGGATCCGAGGTCGCGGGCGCACGCAGGAGGGCGATGCCGGTGACCACGAGCCACGCGACCCAGAGCCACCCGCTCACGTAGACCACCTTGTCCGCCGGCGGCCAGATGGATTGCAGCCCGGCGCCGAGGGACGTGATTCCGGCGGCGCCCTGCAGGACAAGGCCCGCGGGGGGCATCCACCGGGCGCGCGACATGGGCTTCAGGAAGAGGAGAAGGGCGACACCGATGGCTGCATTGTGGAGTGCATCCACCGCGACAGCCATGGCCAGGAGCGAATCCGTCGTGGCGTTCGCCCTTGTCACTTCCCGCGCGACGATGAATGGGCCGAGGGAGGCTGCCGCGTTCAGGGTTGCGGCGGCGCTGACCATCGCAGCTCCCGCGACCGCGGGCCCGCGCATCGCCCGCGGCATGAGTCCCGCAAGGAGCACGTAGAACGGGACGCTCACGAGAAGGCCCGCCGCGAAGGCCCATGCGCTCGCGGTCGTCCACGACGGCTTCGTCGCAATGCCGGCGGCCCATGCGGCAGGGTCCGCCGCGTCGTAGAAGTGCGGGACCCGGATCACTGCGGCTGTGGCGACGACCATCAAGGTGGCCGTCACGAGGGCGGCGATGGAAGCGGTCATGATCGCCGAACGGTCGGCCATCGTCGGCGAACGGTGGCCGTGTACTTGAGGCCGAGTGTCAGGACATGTCGGGCCCCGCACCCTGAAGGACGCATCTGCAACGGCCGACCGCGGCGGCAGCCGTCGCGGGGCCGTTTCCCTTGCCCCGGCCCCGTGCGTGCGTCAGTGTTCGTACGCTTCCCGCATGGTGACGACGGGGCGCGGGCCCCACGTGATCGTCCGATCGAAGTCCTCGTACAGCAACGCCGCCGTCTTCCCGGCCGCGCCCGGCAGCGGGTCGTG
>JBFILE010000240.1:0-6172 GCA_041599855.1 Thermoplasmatota archaeon | reverse complement strand
AGCGACGTGTCCCTTGGCAGTGAAGCGCAAGGCAGCCCCGTCCAAGGCCCCCATGACGACACCATGACCGACCTCGTCGCCGAGGTCGTCACCGGGGCGATAAGTTCGGGAATGGCGGCGTGGGCCGTGGCACGCCGGGGATCCGCCGTGGAACGCGTGCAGGATCCTGCCGTCATCGAAGGCGCCCGCAGTCGGCGCGGACGGACGAGCTGAATGGATCAGCGCGGGCGAAAATGGGACGGGAGCCGGGCCAGGGGTGGGAAGCCCGACTCCCGGGTCGGCCGACAAGCGGCCGACCGGTTGTTCCATGACCGCACCCGCTCCCGGGCCCGGGAAGAAAAGGGCCGGGCGCGAGGGGGGAAGACGCCGCTATTCCTCGGACTCCCACGGAAGGCGCACATCAGGGATGCGGGAGCCGAGGACCGCGCTCATGAAGAACATGAACACGAAAGCGGTTTCGGGGGCGGGTGCGATCATGTCCCTTCGGTGCGCCCCCGGGATCACGTTCTTTTGCCCACTTGCGCCGACAGCGCCTGAAGCCGGCCGGCGCCGACCCCCCCGGACTGGCCTTCCGATCATGCAGTCGCCGGTGTCGACACTCACTCTGCGTGGACCCGATACACGAGGAGATCCCCGGCGGATTCCACCAACTCGTACCGGTCCTCATCGAGGAAGTAGGTGAACGAGTCCAACGGACCGAGTGCGGCGAGACTCTTGATCCCGTGGTCATCCACGATGATGTAGGCGATCGGGTCCGCCCATGCCTTCGATTCCTGCCGGTACGTCCAGTTCGTGAACAATTCGAGGGACGGCCAGATGCGCCACGGCTCCGGCGCGAGACTCTTCATGACAAGGCTCGACTGCCAACTCATGGTCACGATGGACCCGCTCACGTCCTGGTCTGCCAACTCCGCGAGGATCGTGAATTCGTCTTCGTCGAAAAGGGTGTACCAGGCATACCGCTCCTCGGCCGCCGGAATGGCGATTGCGGGCCCCGCGACCAGGGCGACGATGAGCCAAGCCACCGCAGCCTTCGACGCAGCGCGCCGGATGGTGTCCTTCGACGCACCCGCCTTCGCCTTCGTCAACCACCCGGCAACCGTCGAGTAGGCGCCCGCCACGGCGAAGCCCCCGAGGAAGCAGCATGCGAGGGCGACGAACACCATCATCCGGTGAGGCAGGAACCAGGCATCCACGAACGCGTGCAGCGTGAGGGGCACGGTCACTGCGCCGAGGGCGAACCCGATGATCGCAAGATCGCTCCGCCGGCTGAAGAAGAGGGCCAGGCCGCAGGCAGCCGCCGCGAGAAGGCCTTGGCCCAGCATCCATCGGTAGCTCACGTACGGCAAGGGGTCCGCGAGGAACCGGGCCTGGACTTCGATGCCGATGAAGTACACCGCCACCGCGGACACGAGAACCGTCGCAATCCCGCGGAACCAGGACTGGGGAATGGCGGGCATGCCCGCGCGCGCCGTCACCAGGGCCAGGAGGGCGAGGACGAGTGCGGAGGCCCCGGCAACTGCTACGAGGGCCGCAAGCCGGATGCCACCCGCTTCCGAAGCCAAGTCCACGGGGAGGAGGCGCCGTGCCACGATCACGGCCGCAAGGGCGCATGCCCCCGCGGCGAGGATGAGGATCTCGTACCGCGCGGCGCCTCGCGGCGCGTACCACCGGCGTGCGGGAGCAGCCAGCCACCCCGCCAGGAACAGGATGATCACCACGCCCGCGAATGCGGCCGGGATGAACACGGTTCCCCGGGCCGTTCCGGAGCCCAAGCCCTGGGTGGCGAGGATGGATGCCGAGATTCCGGCCACGCCGAGGATCGGGACGGCCACGCGGGTGGCGTCCGCGACAGCGCGCGGGGACCCCTGGAGGATGACGAGGCGGAGCACGACGAAGATGCCGCACGCGCCGAGGATGATGAGGCTCGCCCACGGATGCGCAATCGCGACCGCGGTCCCGGTGACAAGGAGCACGAGGGGCCACCCCTTCCCGCCGCGGGCGGTCGCCGCGGACGCGAGAAGCACGATGGGGACGAGGGCGAGGAGAAGGACGGTGGGCGTGAAGAAGCTCCCCCGAAACACGAGTTCCGGCGTGGTCGCCGCGAACGCGCCTGCCGCGATCCCTGCCGGGGTGCCCGCGAGGGCTCTCGCCGTCAGGAACACCGCTGCCACGCCCAGGGCGGCCAAGGGGAGTGCGCCCCACTTCGCGATCGAGTACGGGTCCACGCCCGTGGCCGCGCTGAACATGCCGTGGATGGCGGCGAGGCCCGGCGGGTAGAGGGTCTGCCAGCCGTTCCATTCCGCGGGGGCGAACAGGCCGGTGGAGAGGTATTCGCGGGCGAAGACGACGTGCATGAACGGGTCCTCGGCGGGGAGGGTGGGTCCTGCTGGGGTGACCAGGTAGCGGACGGCGAGGGCAAGGCCGAGGAGGCCGAAGAGGGCTACGGTGGCGAAGGCGCGAGGGGGGTGGATGGGGGTGAAAGCTGGAGACACGGGAATGGGTAACACCGGGGACGCGGGCTCCGGGTTCTCACCCTCCACCTTCTCGAACGCTGACGGGACTTTGGTTGGTGACCGTTCATCCGTGGAAGCCTGCGACCTGGCCGCCGGCACCGGTGATCGCGGTGATGCACCCTCCGGGAGGGGCGCCGTCGACGGCTGCGCCCGCCACTTGCGGGACCGGAAATCCGGCTCCGGTATCTCATCCGCATTCGATGATCGTACCTCACGCAGGAGAGAACCCAGATCCTCTGACATTCCTCGAACCCTCGGACGGGAGCGGAAGAACCCCGAAGGGAAGATGATGTGGTACAGGGATGGATGGGATCGCAACCGCGAGTGGTCACGGTGAGATGGGCCGCGGATGCCTCGGCCGGTTGCGTTCGTCGCCACGCGGCATGGTAGGTGGCCGACGCCGGTTCCCCAGGTCAAGCGCAGACCAAGAGGGCCTGGCCGCCACGCTTGCTCGTTGTGTACGGGGTCTGTGCGCGCGTCACTGGAAAATCCTCATCACCCCACCCGTAAGGATGGCATCGTACCCCCGCATCCGCGGCATGTTCCCGTGGGGGGCGAGCAGGCCGTAGGCCGATGCCGGAGGCGCGTGTTTCCGGTCGCTTTCCGCTGTCATCCCCGCTCGTGACTTGACATTGAAGATGGGGGCGCCGAGCCATCCGCCTCGGATGAACACGATGGCGACGAGCATGCTCTCATGGCGTGGGTCCGACTCATCGCATGCCCCATCCCTTCTTCACCGGAACGTGGGGGGATGGTCCGAATTGTCAAGTCGCGTGGACGAAAATGATGGCGAGCCCCCAGGGGGGTTGCCACGGTCCGCTCAAGCCAAGGCTCGGGCGGGAAGAAGTCGATGGAGGTGGCGGGAGGTCGATCGCGCCCGCCCTCTTCACGATTTGATCGGGATGGAGATCGCGCGGTGCGGGCGGATGCGCAAGGAACCGTGATCTTGCGGGAACTCGCTCATGGGCCGGGGGAGCGCGTCCTCACGATGACCACGAGGCGAACCACCGCGGAGTTTCATAAGTCTGGATTGATCTCGCAAGGTGCCAACCTCAAGGACTGGCAAGAGGGTCGGGAATTTTAATAGGTATGGTGGGGCCGTCCTCGGATGGCAAGGGGTGGGTTGCATAGCAAGGTGGGCTTGGGAATATCAACCCATCAGTCAGGCAAGCAGGCAGGCCAAGAGGCGCTGCGATCGGGACGGGGCGATTGGGCGCGCGGTTCCCTTGGAGCGTGGATCCGGGTGGGGGCCATGGGACACGCCGACCCGCAGCGAAAACCATCGCAACATCCGACGATTCCCTGGGAGCCGCCGCCACGCGCGACAACGATGATGCCCTGACGGACCAAAGCCGGCGAGGCCGACGAGCAAGGTCGCGAAGAACACCCACCCGGGCCTCATTCGTCGCGCGTGTCGGCCTCGTGCTCCGCCGCTTGTCCCGCCTCGTGCTCCGCCGAGTCTTCCGCCGCATGTTCCGCCGCTTTCTGGATCTCGCGGGCGGCCTTCTCCGCGGCGCGACCTTCCCCGGCGCGACCCAAGCTCCGCATCGTCTGCTCGAGCTCCCGGGTGACGTCGCGTCCCGCGTCCGCGACGTGCGCGGCTTCGGCAGCGAGATCCGAGCCCATGCGGGATTGGGCGAGCGTCTCGCGGAGCGCCTCCGCCTGCGCCTTGGCCGAGTCGAAGGCGGCCCGCGTCGCGTTGAGACTCGCATCCGCGGAGGCAGAAACAGCAGTCCCGAGGGCGTGATGGCCCGGCACGTCCGAAGCCTTGAGGATGCCTTCGGCGTTATGGATGGCTTCCTGCGATTCCCGCGCAACCTTGTGGGCGTCCTGGGCGGACGCTTCGACCCGGCGTGCGCCGGGATGCTGCGTGGTCGATCGAGCACGCAACCGGTTCAGGATTTCTGTCGCGATGATGTCGCGCGCATACTTCCTGTCAAGCTTCGATTCGCCCGCAAGGATCTCCACGAGATCCTCGTCCTTGGCGCCCTGGAGAATGTCCATCGGGGGTTTACCTGCGTCGATGGATGCGTCCCAAGTCGCCCAAAGCTTTCCAAAGCGCGCGTCGTCTTCCTTGGTCACGCGCGCACATGAGGCACTTCCCGGCAAGGAGCATGTGGCCGACTCGTCGCTGACCGAGGCCGCATCTGGCCAGATGCGTCGAGAAGCCAACCACTCGGCGACGGAGCGACATGCTCGGACCTCGACATGACTCGACGCGCGGCCCCGGCGCTCCAGCGCGGTCCACAAACCCCACGATCGTTCACCAACCCCGCGCATGAGGATCCGGCCCGAGCAAAAGCCCATGCGCACCGCAATGACGCGAGCATTCAGGGGACGCAACCCTGCGGTTCAGCGCCCCTCGAACGACTCCCACCTGAGCCTGGCACGTAAACGGGCGGCCCTCACCACGCGCGAACCGGAGTGCCCTCCTGCGACCGCCCAACGGTCTGCCATCAACGACGAGTCGCACAAGGTGCTGGCCGCGCGTGCCGCGCCACCCGTGAGGGAGTCCGCGTCCCGAACGCCATCGTTCCTTGCGAAAACCCGCGGAGACGGGGGAGACGCGGCTTGCGAGGGATCAATCAACGGGGACGTGATCCTTGGTCGGCTCGTCGCCCGGTCTCGCCCAAACGTGGAACGGGACCCGTTGAGAACGCCCGCCTCGTGACGTCGTGAACGCGAAGGCTAAACGGATCAGATCCGATGATGGGCCAGCGTGAGAGGTGGACCGTCATGCGCGCGCGTGTGAACCTGGACGACGAAGCGCTCGCTGTTTTTTGCCGCGAGCACGGTATCCGCACGCTCGCCTTCTTCGGCAGCGTCCTGCGGGCCGACTTTCGCCGGGAGAGTGATGTGGACGTGCTCGTGGAGTTCGAACTCGGTCGCATCGTCGGCTGCCCCACCCTCGCGAAGCTGGAGCACGAGTTCTGCCGGCTTGTCGGGGGGCGGCGCGTGCACATGCGCACGCCCCAGGAACTGAGTCCCCGCTTCCGCGCGGACGTGATCGCGGAGGCTGACGTGCGATTTGCCGCGTCTGACGACGTCACGCGCCTCCGGCACGCGCTGGGAAACCGGGACGCGGGGTCGCGTTGCAGGGTGCCGCACCAAGCGTTCGCCCCCGGCCCTCACGGAGCCGAATGTGGACCACGAGGAACAGACACACCCAGGATAGCACGATGAGACTCGCCGACGGGTGCGCGATAGCGACCGCCGTCCCCGACACAAGAATCACGAGCGGACACCCCTGCCTCCGCGAGCGGTCGCAGCACGCCGCGAGAAGCAGCGTCGGAATCATGGCGAGCAGGAGCACCGTGGGAGTGAAGAAACTGCCCGGGAACACGAGCCCTGCGTCGTCGCCGCGAAGGCGCCTGCCGCGATGCTTGGTGGGGTGCCTGCGCGTGCCCTTGCGGTTAGGAAGACTGCCGCGACGCCGAGGGCAGCCAAGGGGAGTGCACCCCACTTCGCGACGGCATACGGGTCCACGCCCGTGGCCGCGCTGAACATGCCGTGGATGGCTGCCAGGCCCGGTGGGTACAGGGGATGCCAGCCATTCCACTCTGCGGGGGCGAAGAAGCCGTTCGAGACGTACTCTCTTGCGAAGTCGACGTGCCTTAACGGGTCCTCTGCCGGGGGGGTGGGAGGCGTCACGAGGT
>JBFILE010000239.1:0-6179 GCA_041599855.1 Thermoplasmatota archaeon | reverse complement strand
GGTGCTACCGAGCCGCGCAACGCGCGGCGAGGTTGGGGGTGGGCTGGTGGGGGCCCAAACTGTCACACCCACCCCTCGCGGCCCGCCCGAACTTGTTAGGCTGACACCGCCGGAGGAAAAACGCCTAACGAGGCCATGCGTTCGCCGAAGCCGCTCCACACCACCTGCACCCACAGGAACTCCGGCGCGAGAGGTTCCATCCCGCGCGAGACCGCACGTCAACGGGTCACCGCCCGTTGTCTGCCGCACCGAAGCAAGGTCACATCCGGGGCAGGCAGTCGGGCAAGGGGTCGCCGCCATCTGCACGGAGCCGGGCCATGCGTCGCTCCGCGGCGTGGCAAGGCCAAAATCAGCGAGGCATCCAGCCCGCCGATTTCCTTTTCGTGAGCAAGCCGCCTTATACCAAGAGCCGCCCTCGGCGGGGTCGAAGATCATGCCCAAGCTCCTCGACTCCCAGACGTTCGACGCGGCTGTGAACACCAACGAAACCGTCCTCGTGGACTTCTACGCGGACTGGTGCGGCCCCTGCAAGATCCTCGCCCCGACCATCGACCAGATCGAAAAGGAGTCCGCCGGCGACGGTGTCCTCGTGGCCAAGGTCGATGTGGACCAGAGCCCGGAGCTCGCCCAGAAATACGGCGTGATGGGCGTCCCGACCGTCCTCGTCTTCCGCGGCGGCCAGCTCACGAAGCGCTGGGTCGGCGTGCAGCCGAAGGACGTCCTCGTCAGCGGCATGAAGGAATAGATCAGGAGTTTGGGCCGGGCACAGCCCTTGGTTCACGCCACGGGGATTCGTCGCCATCCCAGCCGCCCCCGGCCTCACCGATTGCCGGGTCGCGCCGGCACCGACTCCGGCCCCTTTTTAATGCGCCAACCCGTACCTCGTGCGTTGGCTGCCACCACGCTCCTCGGCATCGGACAAGCCGGCCGGCAGGCCGCAGCCCAGTTCCTCCGCGCCCCGCCAGCCACCGGCATCGCGGACGACATCGACGTGGACCTCCTCGACTTGGCCGACGCGGTCACCCAGCGAGCCGCGTTCGAAGCCGGCCTCGCAGGGGATTCACGGGCCCGCGCGCGCCTTGCGGAAGGCGCCGGCATCCACGCCTACGCCCTCGACCCCAAGGTGAAGGGGCAGGGGCAGGCCCGCAACTGGTACCTCGGCCGCGCACTTGCGCGACGCTTCTTCGCGAAGGGCGGCACGGAGGCGCGGAAGCTTCTCGATGACGCGCACGCTTCGCGCCGCACCATCACCCTTGCGGCCGCCGGCGGAGGAACCGGCAGCGGCGTGGCGCCCGTGGTCGTGGATCATCTGAAGCAGCACGCATTGGAGCAGGGCCGGGAGGATTCCCTGCACCTGGCCGCCGCCATCCTGCCTGCCGAGCGCGAGTTCGGTCGCACGGAGGAGGTGAACGCGGCGGCGCTCGTGGCGGAACTCCTCGACGCGGACGCCCTCGTCATCGCGGACAACGCGCATGTCCAGGACACCCTTGACGAGGACCCCGGTGCATTGTCTTTCCTCGGCCCCGCCGCAACACGGGACGCCGAGGTCGCCGTGAATCGTGGCCTCACGGGCGCCCTCGCCATGCTGGAGCGGGTGGCCCGGGAAGGCCGCGGCGGCTGGGGCACGGCAGACCTCGCCCGCTTCCTGCACTCCGGGCGCCGGGCGCCGATCCTCGCACCCGCCTATTCCGAGGTCCCGTTGGAATCGCTGTCCCGGATCAACCTTGAAGGATGGATCCTCGTGAACGTGACCGCGGGCGCGCTGGTCGCAAACCGTGCGGAGACCGCGAAACGCGCCCTCGCCATCGTCCAGTTCCCGAAGGGCTTTGATCCGAAGGTCACGCAGGAGGAAACGGCATCCTTCCTGCGCCAGCGCGTGTTCCAGAAGGCGACGGACGTGGACGTGCGGTTCCTTGCGGCGGAGGCTGCGGGGGAACGCGTCCGCATCGCCACGTTCCTGACGGAACCGGTTCTCCCGCGCATCTTCTACCTGTTCAAGGCGCTGGAGGACGCGTGCGATGACACGAACCTCACGGACGAGGTCCGCCGGGCGCTCCTGCCCATCACGGGACGTGGCGGCAGCCATGAAGTGGACGAGGCGGTGGATGCGCACCGGGAAGCCCGCGACCGGTTGAAGCGCATCGTGCGCGACGCTTGGGGTTGAGGCAAGGGGCGCCTCAGCTGGAAGCGCGAGTCACGGATCTGACAATCGCGGCGGATGGCCTCCGGGGTGAAGCCGCGCGGAAGGAATGCGGGATCGTGGGCTGCGGAGCCGCGGGAATCGCGCCGAGGTTGCGGCTGGGCTGCCGGCTGCCCCACGTGTCACGCCGACCCCTAACGGCACGCCGACCCCTTGCAATCCTTCCGATCAACCACTCGCGCCGTACCCGGATCAGGTCCGGCGCCGGGCAACGAGCCCCGCAGCGGCAGCCACGGCCGGCACAAGCAGCACGAATCCGGGCGCTGGCGCATCCTTCTCCTCCACACCGGACGGGTCGGGAGTAGGCGGCACGATGGTGAGGCGCGAGGACGCCTTCGCATTCCGCGGCATCTCGGTGCCGTTCTCGTGGATGGCGCGCGCGTCCACGGTGAACCACGCTTCGCCGCCCGGTGAATTCGCATCCACCACGAGCGTGAACGAACTGGACGCCGTCGCCGGCGCATCCCGGCTCGCGGCCGGGAACTTCAGGACGGCACTTGCCGCATCAGAGGTCACGCCGGAAGGCACGTCCAGCGTCAGGCGCACGGACCCGGGGCCATTGAACCGGTAGGCGACGTCCGCCTTCAGGGTGCGCGCCTCACCGGGCGCCGCGGGCGTCGAGAGACCGGAAAGCGTGACGGAGACGGTGCCGGCGAATGCGACCGTGAAGTTCGTGGAACCGGATGCCGTCACGCTGTCGAGGGACCCGGTGACGGTGATCATCCGGCGGACGCCAGCCGGCGAGGTGACCGCGGGCGATGCAAGGATGAACCCTGTGCCGTTCACGAAACCCTCCCCGCACTGGTCGGGGCCTGCGGCAATACGGACCGGTTGCGGCGGCAGGATGACCACGTCATCCGTGCTGACCGCAGAGAGGTTCACGAGGGCGCCGTCCGGTCGCGCGGCGAACGCGCAGGAGACGCGGACATCGACAAGGAACGCGCGCGGGACGCCGGGCGCGAACTCGACCGTGGGGTCATGGACCCTGATCGACAGGAGGGGTCCACCGCCCGTCGATGGCAACGCGGGAACCTGGGCCATCGCCACGGGTGCGACGAGGAGGATGATCTGGAGCACGATCAGGAACCGGACCATGCGGCCGGACCGGGACGGGTACACGCCCCGACACTCCGATCTCAACCGCTTAAGGATTCGGGAAAAGCCGGATTGCACGTGCGGGCCGAACCGCTTGCACGGGGCGGCCCACACGGCGCCAGGGATCAGGCGTGGTCTTCCGGGTCCACGGCATCATCCGGCGGCGGCGAATCACTGTCCCCGCTGGAGAAGTCCTGGTCGTCGCCCTCGGGAACGTCCGGCAGTTTTTCGCCGGCAGCGGCCGCGGCCGCGCGTTTCGCCTGGCGTTCCTCGCGAACCTTCTCCTCGCGCTCCTCGATGCCCTTGCACTCCATGTTCAGGCACGTCATCCACGGACGCTTCTTCGCCTGGATGACCTTGATCACGGGCGCCTTGCACTTCGGGCACGGGTCCGGTTCCGCGACAATCTTGCCGAACTGGGGCAGGGGGTACGTCTGCTCGCAGTCGGGGTACCCGAGGCATCCGACGAAGCGCTTCCCGGCACGCGAGCGCCGGATCACGAGGCTCTTCTGGTCCACGTGGCACTCGCCGATCGTGTTCTTGACCAGCATCGCCTGCCGCAGGGCGCCGCCGATGTCCGTGCGGTTCCGTTCGAGCACGTCCACGACGCTCGTGAGCATGTTCCGCGAGTCCTCGATCACGTTCGCGAACTCGAGGTTCCCTTCCGCGATCTCGTCCATCTCCTTCTCGAGGGCGCTCGTCATGTCCGGCTTCGAGATGACGTCCGCGTACTTCTCGAGGGCATCCACCATGGCGAACCCGGTTTCGGTCGGCTCCGGCGGATTGTTCCGCACGTAATCCCGCTTGTAGAGCTTATCGAGGATGTCGGCGCGCGTGGACTTCGTGCCGAGGCCGAGGTTCTCCATCTCCTGGATGAGGCTCCCCTGGCTCATGCGGCCCGGCGGCTTCGTCTCCTTCGACAGGATTTCGACGCCGCTCACGTTCAACGACTCGCCCGGCGAGAGCGGGGGCAGGATCTTGTCCTCCCGCTTGCCGTACGTGTAGATCTCGCGGAACCCGGGCTTCAGGATGCGGCTCCCGTTCGCCGAGAATCCTTCACCGTCAAGATCGAAGGTGACCTTCATGGACTCGGTGACCGCAGGGTCCGACAGGGTCGCAAGGAAGCGGCGCACCACGAGTTCGTACACGCGCCACTGCTGGGCGTTCAGGTCCGTGGCCTTCGGGACTTCGGTGGGGTGGATCGGCGGGTGATCCGTCGACGTCTTCTTCCCCTTGGTCGCAACGAGAGGTCCCTTGTCGAGGACCTTCTGCGCGTACGCCTTCCACGGGCTCGCCGTGTTCGCGATCTTCTCCACGACCTCCTTGAGGTTCAGCGAGGGCGGGTACACGGTGTTGTCCGTACGCGGGTAAGAGATCCACCCATTCGTGTACAGGTCCTCGGCGACACTCATGGCCTTCGCGGCGCTCATGCCGGTGGACGTGGACGCGCGCAGGAACATCGTGGTGTTGAACGGCGCCGGCGGCTTCTCGGTGCGCTCGGACGTGACCACGTCGATCACCGAGGCATGCTCACACGGCTGGAGCTTCTCGTGGACGGCGCGGGCCTCCGCCTCCTCCATGAAGCGCCCCTTCACGTGGGACGTGGCGACGCCTTCCGCCCCCTTCAGGACGGAGGCGTGGATCTCCCAGTACGGGACCGGGATGAATGCGCGGATCTCCTTCTCGCGATCCACGATGAGGGCGAGCGTCGGGCTCTGGACGCGGCCCACGGAAAGGAAATCCTTCCCGACCTGGCCGGATGCGAGGGACAGGATCCGGGTGAGGGTGGCCCCCCATGCGAGGTCGACGACCTGCCGGGCTTCCGCGCTCGATGCGAGGTTGTGATCCACCTCGGTCAACTCGTTGAACGCGCGGTTCACCTCCTCCTTGGTCAAGGCGCTGAACCGGGAGCGTTTCACGTCGAGTCCCGGATTCGCCTTGAGGGCGATGTCGAGGGCTTCCACGCCGATGAGTTCCCCCTCGCGATCGTAGTCGGTTGCCAGGATGATGCGGTCCATGCGCTTGGACAGCTTGCGGATCGCGGCGGCGATTCCCTTCGCGCTCGAATCCACCTTCTTCTCCGGTTCCGCCCACACGAGTTCCCGCGGCTTCACGCGGAACCACTGGTTGAACTTCTTCGGGAAGTCCACGTTGATGATGTGGCCCTTCAGGCCGATGACTGTGAATTCGTCCCCATCTTTCGAGAAATCGTAGATGTTGACATTTTCCATCTTGGACTTGTCGTGGGACCCACCGCTCAGGTGACCGGCGATCTTGCCGGCCGCGATATCCTTCTCGGAAACAATGAGAACTTTCATGGTGGACCCCAGGGGCGCCGGGAGCCATGCCGGGATTGAGGTATAAGTGTTTTCGGGGAGGGCAGGCGAGGAGGTGGCGGGCGCCAGAGGGAGTATGGTGACGTCGTGAGAACGGGCTTCGGCATCCGTGACCCCACTTGCGACATGGTCACGGGACAGGCGGGGTCGCAGGCGCTCGACTGGTGGTTCCCTGCGTGGCGTGACGCCGGATTGTGCAGCTTGGCCGAGGACCTCTCCGTCGCGTCAAAGGGCCGGATGCGAAACGTGGCAGTGATTTCCGGAACCGGCCCGCGGACACCTGCGACCCCACCCGTTCCGCAATCGGCTGACGGGTGGGACCCCACCTGTGGAGCGACAGTCTACGGACGTCACGCGAAGGGGGGAAGGCTCCCGCAAACAGGGGCCCTTACGCGCCCAACATGGCGAAGGTCACCCACGGCGAGAGCGCGAGCGCGCATCCTGATACCATCATGCGCACGTCGTCCGCGCGCTTGTGCGCATTCCCGCGCCCGCGGGTCACGACCAGCGCGGCGGCGCCGATCGCGGCCCCGGCGACAGCGACGATG
>JBFILE010000238.1:0-6179 GCA_041599855.1 Thermoplasmatota archaeon | reverse complement strand
TCTTCTTCCCGGACCGAAGCGCATGATGTACGGTCAATGGGGCCACCGGATGCCGCCCCTGGATTCCTGGCGCATCGACCAGCTTGCGTGGTTCGACTACTGGCTGAAAGGCGTCGGTGAACCGCCGGGTCTGGGCACCGTGGCGTTCCAGGACGATGCACATGCATGGCACGCATCAGCCGGTTGGCCGCCGCGCGAGGTCCGTGAGGAAGTCCTTTACCTGCGAAGCGGCACGATCGATCCGGTGCCTGCGCCCGGCGATGCCGCGTACCGGTCGTCGCCTCAACGTGGCGAAGGATTCCCCACCCATTTCCTGTGCGATGGATTGGATGCAGGAACCGCCCTCGTGTTCGAGGGCCCGGATGTCGACGAGGAAATTGTGGTTGCCGGCAATCCATTTGCGTTCCTCACGGTGACGAGTGATCAGCGTGGGGGACTGTTCGGGGTCTACCTGCTTTCCATTCCAGAGGGTGGTGGATGCGATGATGCGAAGTGGCTCACGTGGGGAGCCGCGGACCTCCGATTCCACGAAGGGAACCTCATCGGGACGGATTTCCCGGTCGGGACCCCGACGCCGATCCGCATCGACTTTGAACCCATTGCAGCAAAACTCGCCAAGGGCGACCGCCTGGCTGTGGTCGTCACGCACCCGGGACCATACGACGACCGCGACGTGGACGACGTGACACGCATCCTTCCCCATGGCCCCGGAAGCAATGGTCGCAGTGGGCAGCCGTTCCTCCCCGTCATCACGATCCACGGAGGTGCCGATGCCGCCGCGAGCCATCTCGTTCTCCCCATGATCGACGGGACCCTCGGTGGCAGCGCCCCCACATCCACGTACCCGCCCCGTCCGTTCATGCCCCTCGCCACCGCGGCCCCATGAGGGTCCTGTGACGGGCAACGCAACCACGGTCGTCTGCCGGGGACCCGGATCGGTCCTCGACTCGCCCCGGACACAACGGGACCGGGCGCATCCGGTTCATCCGCGGGGCCATCGACCGGATGTTCCGCCGCGCCAGATCACGGCATCCACTGCCGTCTCCATGGTCCATTCCGCCGCTGTCGCGCCCCTTGAGGGTGCAGGATCCCACTCGACACGAACGCGGCCCGACTTATGCAGAAGGCCCCCCGATTCCGCGTCGACGAGAGCATGCCGGCGCGAGGGTCCGATTGCATGCCGATGGTCTGGAACATGTTGTTCCCGACACAGTCCGGCCACACCACCGCGAATCGTCGCAGATGGGCCGCCGCCAGTCTCCGGTTGGCCCCCAACCACATGTTAATATACATGAGTAAGTAGTTACATGTCGGGAAGAATTATGGCGAAGAAAGGTGGCACCAGCAAACCAGGCAATGCACCGAGCAAGACCGGAAATCCGTCGGGTGGCGGTCGCGGCAACAACCCCCCCAAGGGCAAGTAGGGCGAATCCCCGCGACGGTCGACCGGGCGGGAGCCGTGCGTCCAGGGCGTGGGTCAAACGGACCGCCCCACGCTCCCGCCCATGGGCCAGGCGACATCCTCCACTTCCCGCTCCGCGGGACCGATTTCACGATTCCGGGTCGACAACCGGGTTGCGTCTGCGCGGTCACCGCGGCCGTTCGTTCGCGAATGGCATCGTGGCTTGTGGGCGGAACCTGCCGGAACCCACCCGGTGAAGCGGACTCATGAGAACGCATAATGTCACGACCATGAGTGGTCCCGTTGGAATCCTCATGCGTCCGACTTCCATCGCCACCCTTGCATGCGCCGTCCTATTCATCCTCGCACCCGCGTCCGCCCTCGTCGTCGAAGGGCAGACCGTGTACCAGAAGAACGTGAGCTACCTCGAGTCGTTCGTTGGGCTCCCCCTAGACACGCCGATGATCATGATGGACGGCGCATCCACCACGCTCGGCGACATGATCCATGAATCCGCGACCCGCGTGGGCGCCGTGGACCTCGCCCGTGCCGTCCAGGGCCTGGCCACGGCGGACGCACCCGACGGCACCGGCGACATCTGGATCCTCGACGTGGGCGATGGCGCTTGTTGGTACGAGGTCGAGGCCGACCAGCCGGTGACCGCCCAGAATCATCCCCAGAAGGCGCCCTCCGTGTACGGCGGATACCTCGGATCCATGGGATCGAGCCACGGCGACCGATCCATCCTGATCAACTGGTATCCGCTCGTCTGGAGCGTGCAGGAAACCGACACTGCGGGATTCGAAGCCACCGGCAGCATCAACCCCTTCTGCGCGTCCACGCACGATGGGACGAAACATTACGCGCTCCCGTTCATCGACGGAGTCGCGGAAATCAAGGACTGACCGGCCGGCGTGCCGAATCGCGGAATGGAAAACAAGAGATGAGGGACGGCGCCGTAAGCATCGGCCCTCCGCCCCCCTGATGCCGTATCATGAAGGGTCGCCGATCAAGGGAGCACGAGGCCGCCGAGCGCGAGCGGCGGCGCCATGTGCGGGACCTCGGTGTGGCAGCGGTAGAACGTGCCGTACGGCGTCCACGTCCACGTCCACGCCTTGCAGCGGGCCTCGGTATCGACGCAGGTCTGGTTCTTGTTCGCGGACGTGCCATACGTCCGACAGATGGGGGCGGCATCCGCCTCTCCGGAAACGAAGAGCAAGGCAGTCGGGACAGCGGTCGAAAGGACGAGCATGGTTGCAAGGAGTGCAAAACGCATGGGTACCATGACGGCACATCCTGCGACCCACTTGGCCCCATGGGGGGACATGTCCCCGTTCGCTCCCTGCCACGATCATCTGGACCCTCCCCCCGCCCCCGACGGGCGACCGGACCTGACCGGCCTCGAGGTGTCGGTGGTTTCCGAACCGGTCGGGAAACGTCCTGTTGGCGTACGACGTCCAACGATACACCGTGGAACTGGCATCGACAGCCAGCAACGACACGGGGAACGGATGGGCCGCCATGACGGTGGTCGCCGTCATGCTCGTTGCGGCGGCCATGCGCGCGGGGAGCCGGTTCGCCCGTCGACGAAAATAGTCGGCCCCGGGCCCGTTCCCGGGATCGGCCAACCCCCCGATTCGGGGACCCTTGGACGATCGACGCGATGATCCATCGCCAACGCTCACCCGCGCCTATTTGAGGAGGTCCCAGGATTCCCGCTCCGTGAGCGAAGGGCCGGATCATCGAGGAGGCACCCGCAAGGCATTCCTCCACGGCGTCCGGACCATGGTTCCCGTCGCCTTCGCCATCATGCCGTTCGCCATCCTCCTCGGCGTCACCGCGGGCGATGCCGGGTGGTCGTGGTGGATGGTCCTTGCCCAGAGCGCCTTCGTCCTTGCCGGCGCCGCGCAGCTCGCCATGGTCCGCCTCCTCGAAGACGGGACCCCGGTCATCATCGTCATCCTGACGGCAGCCCTGATCAACCTCCGCTTCGCCATGTACGGCGCGGCCCTCCGGCCATGGCTCGCGCACGTGTCGATGAAGGGCCGCGCCCTCGCCGCGTACGCCCTCACGGACCAGGCGTTCGCCGTTGGGACCGGCGCCTTCGAGGACTTGCCCAAGGCGAATCGATACGCGTTCCACATGGGGGCTGCCCTCACCCTTCCCGCCGCGTGGATTCCGGTGACAACCCTCGCCGCGGCCCTCGGCTCCCGCCTCCCGTCCGGCTGGTCCTTCGAGTTCGCCGTCCCCCTGACGTTCCTTGCCCTTCTGGCTCCTGCGCTGCGCCCGCCCGCGGGCCGGTCCGCGACCACCATGCGCGCCGCGTGGACGGCGGCCCTCGTGGGAGGCGGCGTCGCCACGGCCGCGTGGTCCCTGCCCTACAACCTTGGCCTCATGGTGGGGGCCCTCGCGGGCGTCGCGGTGGGCGCCGTCGTCGGATCCCGGAATCGCCCCGCGGCGGAGGCGCGACCATGATGGCCTCCACGGCGTGGTGGATCGCCCTTGTCGGAAGTGCCATCGCCACCTACGCGTCGCGCGCATTCTTCCTCGTGCCGGAAGGTACCCGGCCGCCGGCGCGCCTGGAACCTGCCTTGCGACTCGTGGGCCCCGCGGTCCTCGCCGCGCTCACCATCCCGGCGATCCTGCGGGCGCCCGGCACCGGCACCCTCGATGCCTCACGCGTCCTTGCGGGCGCCGTGGCGTTCGCGGTCGCATACCGCACGAAGAGCATCTTCGGCACCATCCTTGTCGGGTTCACCGTGCTGTTCGGTGTGGATGCACTCCGCGGACTCATGTGATCGGGCCCTCCTCCGGGAAGGGGCGAAACAACCTTGTCGCCCCCCACCTCTTTCGACCCGGAGGCATCATCCTGAAGTTCCGAACGATCGCCATCGCACTCCTGTTCGTGACCGTCACCGCCATTCCGGCAGGAGCGGCCGAAGGTCCCTTGAACGGCACCTGCGACGACTCGGGCCGTTTGGTCTGCGCCGGCGCGGACGTGGGCGCGAACGTGAACTGCTCCGCGGACCTGCAAGGCAACGCCGCGTGCTCGTGGACGTACGGATGGATCACGACCGCATTCAGTCCCCTCGGTCTCCCCGGCGACGAGTCCCACACGACCATCACCGCGATCGAGATCTGCGACGGAAGCGGCGCCTGCTCCACCGAGGAGCGCATCGTGGAATCCGACTGCTCGTGGGGCCCCCTCATGGCGTGCGACGACTCCACGGGGACCGGCGACGCCCCTGAGCATTACTCCACCACGCTCGCAGTCGGCGAATGCGTGACCGTCACCGTCCAGGTCGCCGTGGTCATCGACGCATCCGTGGTCACGGGTGGACCCGCCCTTGCCGCCGTCCACTTCGAGAACGACGGTGGCTCGGCCGGAACGGCCTGCCTGTTCAACAACGGGCGGGATTGAATCAATCTGCGCTCGCGGGTCACTGCGCACGGCGCTGCGCGACCCGCAGCCCGCCGGAGAACAGGCACGCAAGCGCCTGACGCTGAGCGCGGCCACGCCATCCCTTGTCAGGAAACGGCCAGCGGCCGAATCGACTGCCACGGCACGCCGGCAGCGGGCCACCGAATGTCCCGACGTGACGTGATCCCGGGAAAGCCCGCCGAAACGGGTGTGCCCCCACCCGTTCCCAACCCGGAGAACGGGTGAGGGCACACCCGTTCCCAGGCGCGTTCCCCACATCACATGACATCCGCACGGCAACGGCCGGACCCGATGCCGCGTCACGCCCGCGCCACGCCGAAAAGAGCCCCGACTTCGCGTGATCCCGGGAAAGCCCGCCGAAACGGGTGTGCCCCCACCCGTTCCCAACCCGGAGAACGGGTGAGGGCACACCCGTTCCCCCGTCGGATCCGCACATCCCGTGACGTCCGCACGATCTCCCCGCGCTGGCGAACCGCCGCACAGGCGGCTTCGCCCCCAGTCGGAATGCGACCGCTCACGCATCCATCAGGAACGACACACTCGTCGGCCAGTTCCCGTTGTGGTTCTCGCGCACGACCTCCACGGTCCGCTCGCCGCTCAGGAGCGGAAGGAGGTCGTCGGCAACAACGGCGCGGTACGCGGGAATCTCTCCGACCCCATGGTGGACCCCGACCACGTCGAGCACCGCGTGAAGACTCCACCAGGCATGCTGGTTGATGGTCCACGAGAGTTCGCTTCCGTCGAATCCGAGGAGCGCATACACGTACGGCATGGCTTCGACTTCGCCCACGACCTCGCCGTCCACGAGGATGTGGAATCGGGGCACGTCGCGGAGGCGCGTGTCCTGATACCAGAACTCGCCGTCGGCGCCGTGGCCGCTCGTGAAGAGTTCCACGACGGCGGAGGACGGCGCGTCAGCGGGGAAGGTGACGGTGGTGGTTCGCGTGACGGGGCCGCGACCGTTGACGCCTGCGAAGCGGAAGGGGCTGACGACCGTGTCGAACGCCTGGTCGCCGGCGGGGGCCGTCGCGGGATCGTTGTAGAAGTCGAGGGTCACGTCAGCGAAGAGGCCGGCTCCCGCCCAGCTCGACAGGGACACGCGGATCGTCATCGTGGCTTCGTCGCGGATGATGCTCGCGTACTCGGTCACGTCCTCGGAGATGGTGAAGTCGCCGCGGGGCGTGGTTCCGTGGAGGACTTCCGCGTCATCGATGGCGACCATGAACAACCGGTCCCACGGGTCCCCACCCGGGTGGTTCGGCCATGAGTGGAAGGTGAGGAAGACCCGGTTCCAATCCTCGGTGGGCACGGAAACCGTGTATGCACGCGTCGCAC
>JBFILE010000237.1:0-6191 GCA_041599855.1 Thermoplasmatota archaeon | reverse complement strand
GCCGTGTCGTCGGCCGCGCTTCCGTTGGACCGAGGCAGGGGAGTGGGCGTTGCCGATTGTCGGGGCGCAGGCAGGCCCACGGCGTCGTCGTCGGTACGGTTGCGGGGAGATCCCCCGGCGCCGACGAGCGCCCCCGGAGCGCGCACGTGGGCGGTGCGGGGCGCGTCGTGGTGCCAGATTGTCGATGGGGTCATCGCCCTGGGAAACCCCATTCCCGTGCCATGCAACCAGCTGCGGCGAACGCGCCGCGTGGAGCCATCGCGGAATCGAAAAAAGAAAGGATTCCGCCGCCCGGGTCACCCCGGGGGCGGAATTGGGGGCCACCCTACTTCGAGTGGCCCGTCTGCTTGAACAGGATCTCGCGGAGTTCCGCGGACTTGGTGCGGGCAGTCCGGATCATGCCCATCACCTCGTCCTTGGTCAATCCGCCTTCGAGACCCTTCTGCATGGCACGGATGTCACCGTTCTCGTCCGTGGAAACGGAGAGGCGGGGACCGCCGACCTTGTCCTCGAGCTGACCGGGGTCGAACACGATTCCGCTCGACGCGCCGCGGCCGAGCTTCGTGGCCGTGGTCATGATCGGGTAGTGCTGGACCGGCATCGCGTAGTCTTCGCCGACCTCGTGGGCGCTCGCGGGCACGGTGGCCGTGATGAGCGCGGCGAGGGCGCCGAGGCTGCACGCGTCGAAGAGGTTCCCATCGTAGTCCACGATGTGCATGTCGAGGAAGCTGACCCAGATCTTTTCACCGGGCGTGATGCAGAGCTTCTCGAAATCGACACAGTGGGACTCGCGGATTCCACGGTCCACGACGCGCGCGAGTTCGATGGCTTCCGGCCGCGGGGGGCCGGATTCGAATTCGGGGCTCGCCATGGGGAGGAGTTCCGCGCTCGTGGTGAGGACGCCTTGGTTGGGGCTGTCCGGGTACGGCGTCCCGAGGGCCATCTTGATGCCCACGATGACGTCCGTGTCCCCGAGTTTCACGCGGGCGCTGCCTTCCGCCTGGTCGATGAGGTTCGTCTGGATGCTGACGGGGCGGTACTCGTCGAAGGCTCGGCCGTCGACACGCTTCCCCTCGGCGATGAGGCCGAGCACGTAGTCCTTCTTGATCTCGGAGACGACGTCGGTATGCGCCAAATCACTCACTCTCCTCTGCGGCGTCCTCGTCATCCGCCACGGCGTCCTCGTCGTCGCCTTCGGCGGCGGCTTCGGCGGCCGGCTCCGGCTCGTCCTCGCCTTCGAGGGCGCTCTTGTATCGGGCCATGAGCGCCGCCTTCTGGAGGGCGTGGATCTCGTGGGAGGCCTTCATGGCGTAGTCGAGAGCGGTCTCGAACTCCTCGTCCGTGAAGTGCCCGTCCATCTGCAGGAGCACGATCTCGTTCGTCTTCGGGATGATGGCGATCGGGAGATCGGTCTGCCCGAAGTTGTCCTCTTCACGGGACAGGTCGAGGCACACCTTGCCGTCGACCTTGCCGGCGGCAACGGATGTGACGAGGCCCTTCATCGGGATCCCGGCGTCCGCGAGGGCGACAGCGGCGGCCGTGAGGCCGGCGCAGCGCGTGCCCGCTTCCGCTTCGATGATCTCGATGAAGATGTCGATCGCGGCCCGCGGGTACAGGTTCGTCAGGATGACGGGGGCGAGCGCCTCGCTGGAGATCTTGCTGATCTCCTGGCTGCGGCGGTCGGGTCCGGGACGCTTGCGGTCGGACACGGAGAACGCCGCCATGTTGTACCGGCAGCGGACGACGGCTTTCGTCGGGTCCTGGATGTGGCGCGGGTGCGCCTCACGGGGACCGTACACGGCCGCGAGGACCTTGTTTCCGCCCCATTCGAGATAGCAGGAGCCGTCGGCGCGCTTGAGCACGCCGGCTTCGATCTTGATCTGGCGGAGTTCATCCGCCTTGCGTCCGTCCATCCGGACGCCTTCGGGGGTCATGAGGACCATCCCTTCTGGTTTGTTTCCCATGAATGTCACACACCTTGGATAATGATCGGGACTCAGTCCCGGGGGCGGCCTCCGCCGCCTTGGCCGCCGCCACCGCCGCGGCCTCCGCCGCCACGGCCGCCACCGCCGCCGCCTCGGCCACCGGACCGGCCTTCACCGCGTCCGCCGCCTCGGCCCCCTCCGCCACCGCCGCGGCCTCCGCCGCCGCTTCCACCGGGCCGGCCTCCGCCGCCACGGCTGTCGGGGCGTCCGCCACCGCGGCTGTCGTCCCGCCGGCGGTCGCCGGAGTCTTCGGGGGAGGCTTCTTCGCGCTCTTCGCCGCCGCCAACGTCGTGTCCGCCGAAGAGGGCTTCCTCGGATTTCGCGTGCGCCGCGTCGGCGCGTTCGGGGCGTGCCTCGATGAGGAACGCCTTGATGCGTTCCGTGAGGCCCGCGGAGTGCGCCTCGTCCTCGACCTTGCGGATCGCGGCCATGGCGAGGGCGACGTCGGCCGGCTCGCCGTCGAGCCAGATGACGCCGTTCTGCCCGACGAAGATGCGCGTGTCGGTGACGTTCTTGATCATCGTGATCATGGTGCCTTGGCGCCCGATCACGCGAGGGATCTTGGAGGGGGCGACGTCAACGGTGACACCGCCGGTGAGCTTGCGGCAGGCACGGTCCTTCATGGACACCTGCACCTTGCCGAGGTCGTCCACGTGGTACACCTTGAGGAGCACCGTGTCGCCCACTGCGAGGTACTTCGTGGTCTCGCCGAACTCGACGCGCCATGGCACGTCGTTCACGTGGAGACCGACATCGTGGGAGGCTCCCACGGTGAGATACCAGTTGGAGGGGCCGGCTTCGACCACCGTGGCGATGATCATGTCACCGCGTTGGGGCGCGTACCGGCCGGTGAGGCCCGTGACCCCCACGTGGTCGCCGCTCTCGACACGGATGCCGAGGCGGGCCGCGAAGATGCTGTCACCTTCCTTGTAGGTGTTCGGGCCGGGGCGCATCTGCCCGGAATCGTCCAGGAGTTCGCCCGGGACGACGATTTGACGGGATTGGGATTTGCTCATGCTTTCACGCTCGATGAGTGTCATTTCACGATCCGGGTTTCGGCATTGCCGTGGGTGCGGTTGTTGATTTCCGAGTAGAACTCGGTCTGCATGCCCGCAGGCAATTCGACAACGCCGACCCACGAACCGTCCGGCAGCCATTCCTCCTTCTTCAGGTCGCCCCACCCCTTCACGATCGCATACGCCTTCCCGGCCTCGGTGGGTGGGAGCTTGATGGCGATGCTGACGTTCTCGAAGCGGATGGGGAGGATGGGCCGGAGGAGTTTCAGGGCGTCCTGGACCTGCGCATCGACCGATTTGAACGGGTCGATGTGCATGCGGGCCTCCTCGAGGGCGGCTTCGATGCGTGCCGCCGGATGGGGCGCCCCGTTCTGCGGGTTGATGGCGTTCCTCGCGATATGGTTCACGAGAAGCCGCCGCTTGCGCTCCACCATGCGGCGCCGCTGGTCCGTGGTGAGTTGCAGGTCGCCCTTGAGGAGGATCTTCCGGACCGCGGCTTCAAGGTCGGTGGACCCGAATGCCTTGACGAGGTCCTCCTCGGACGACTTGTCGGTGGACCCGGCGTCCTCGAAGATGAACTGGGCGGCCATGAGATCCCCGAGGTCGAGGTCCATTTCGCCTTTCTCTTCCCTGAATTTCAGGGCGATCTCGGAATCCACCAGCACCTCGAACCGCGTACCATGCGATTCGAGGCGGGCGATCACGGCATCATCGAGGGTCACCATGGAAGGGTCTCCGGGGATCAGGACGACGTTTCGCCGCCCACGGCCCGCTCGACGTGACCCTTGATCTCGTCGATGCCGAGCTTCATGAAGGTCTCCGTCTTGGTGACGAGACCGATCTCGAGGGCGTCGGCGTTCAGCTTGCCTTCGGTGGCACGGTGGAGGGCCTTGATGCCAAGGGCGATTGCTTCGTCCTTGCTCATGCCGTCCTGGTAGTCGGCTTCGAAGATCTCCATGACGGCCTGGCGGCCGGCACCGATCGAACTCGCCTTGTAGCTCATGAGAGCGCCGGACGGGTCCGTCTCGTAGAGGTGGGCGCCGACGGAGTCGATGCCGCAGATGAGCAGCGCCGTTCCGAAGGGTCGGACGCCACCGTACTGGGTGTACGTCTGCTTGAAGTCGCAGGTCTTCTTGACCAGCGTCTCCACCTCGATCCGCTCGTCATAGGTCACCCGGTTCATCTGGGCGTCCATGCGCGCGCGGTCCACGAGCACGCGGGCATCCGCCACGAGTCCACTCGTTGCGCAACCGACGTGGTCGTCGAGCTTGAAGATCTTCTCGATCGAGCCGGGCTCGACGAGACTTGACGTGATGCGCTTGTCGACGATGAGAACAACACCATCGTCGAACTTGAGTCCGACTGTGGTGGTCCCGCGCTTCACTGCTTCGCGGGCGTATTCGACTTGGAACAGGCGCCCGTCGGGCGAGAAAACCGTGATTGCACGGTCATACATCTGGGCTGGTTGCACGCTCGTGATCCTCCGGGGGTTCGCGCGAGTATCCCTGACTGTCGCTTTAGCTTTTGCACAGGGAAACGCGACGAAGGTTTCGTAGGGTACGGGAAAAAGTCACGGCTCGGAAGTCCGTCGTTGGGTGGAGGCCCGGCGTGGGCTTCCGATGGTCCGCGCCAGGCGCACCGGACAGGATTTCCGGGCGGGGGAGGACCACTCGTTCCTTCTTCTCGCAATTTTGCACTCGTTCACTCGTATAAGAACATTCCTTGTAGACACCCGCGCCGAGGCATGCTGCGGAGGCAGTGCCCCGGAGCCGCGCCGGAAGCCAAACACGGCCGCCGGATTGGTTGCCAAATTCGCGCCGACGCGGGGGCGGACGGGCCCGTTGCAACGCCCCCCGCGAATTCCTCGTTTCAGCGGTCGACCGATGCAGCCGCATCCTTGGCAAGGCATCGCTTGGCGCCGCGCAGGGTGCCGCTCACGGCAAGGGTCCGCACCGTGCATGGATTGTCCTTGCGGCCCACCCACGTCATGTCCCTGAGCGCAGCCTCGAAGGCTTCGCGTTCCCGGTGGATCACCCGCACGGCGCCGCGGGCACCGTCGAAGGCCGTCAGGAAGACCTTGGCCGCCTCTGCCCGCTCGGGGCCAAGCCGATGGGCGGCCACGGCGCGGAGGGCGTTGATCATGTCGCGGCGGGACGGGGTCGCCGCCGCCTCGATGCGGAAGACGACGTGCCGCGAACGACCGATCACGTCCTTGACGACCATCCCGGCGGAGCAGGCGGGGGCTGGTGATGAGGGTTTCGAGGGCGGAACGCGGTCAAATTGGATCCGCGGACGCATTTCGCGGCCGCGCAGGAGCCACAAGGCCATCGACGATGCGAATGAGGGCGGCGACTGTCATGCCCCGAGCCGACGCCCGGCCGTGGCGCCTCGCGGCCGCGGGGGCCCGTCGCAACCGTCCAACGGCTGCTCGTCCGGCGTGGATCGTGCGGTCAGCACCCTCATCCCCGGCGGGCCTGAACCGCCGCGACGTCGCAATTTTCCCGGCGTGACGGGGCCATGGCGAGCCGGTGGGGCGCGCCCGCGGCCCCGGGGGCCTTCGGGGCGGGGCGAACCGCTGGAGGACCGGAGTCACGGCCGCGGCAGGGCCCGATCCCGGGCCCGATTCCGTGCCCATGAACCATGGGGCAGGACGTTCCGGATCCACCCTCCCGAACCCATTTTCGGCACGGCGTGGCTCGCCGGAGCGCTTCGCATGCCTTAAGTGAGGGTCCTGCTATCTCCCCCTCGGCCCCATGGAGGGGAACTTACTATGGCTAAGGTCACCGCCAAGCAGAACAAGATCGTGAAGGAGCTCCCCGCGGACAAGGCCGTCTTCGTCAACGAAGAGAAGCCGTACATGATGTACGTCGGCAGCCGCAAGGCCACGAAGAAGGGCTGGAAGAAGCTCACGGAGATCCCCGCCGAGCGCGTCCTGAAGCAGACGGGCACGGGGATGTTCGTCCTCGGCAAGAAGGAGTGAACCGAACACCGTCATCCCCCCCTTGGGATGACTCCATTTTCCCGGGGTTCGCCCCGGCACCATTTCAATGAGCCAGCGTGTGCGCCCTACCGAACCGGCATCGCCGCCCCCCGGCGGGACCAGGTCAAGGCAAATCGTCCAACGAGGAGTCGCCATCTGGGGGAGGTGGCGCAGGTGGCGTGCAGGTCGCGCCGGCGGCGCGCCGGCGGC
>JBFILE010000236.1:0-6218 GCA_041599855.1 Thermoplasmatota archaeon | reverse complement strand
GTCCAGCCGGCGGAAAAACAGGGGATCACGGTGTTCATCAACCGGGAGCGATCGGACGCGCCCGTCTCCCACGCCGCGGTGGCCCGCGTGCTTCAGGAAGCCGCCGCGGAAGGCCGCATCCGGTACGATCGAAACGCACCGAAGGGCGAGCGCGCCCTCGCCGAGGTCACCGTCCACACAACCCTCGAACTGCCCGTGTCCCAGGGGTTCGGCATGAGCGCGGCGGGTGCCCTTTCCGCCGCCCTTGCAACCGCCCGCGCCCTGCGCCTCGGCCGCAGCACGGCCGTGACGGCGGCCCACATCGCGGACGTGGAGGCGAGAGGCGGACTCGGGGACGTGGTGGCGGCTGCCACGGGCGGGTTCGAGGTCCGCGTGAGCCCGGGCCTGCCGCCGTACGGCGAGGTCCGTCGCCTCATCGGCCACGGGGAAGTCGTCGCCTGCGTCCTCGGGGACCCTCTTGAGACGCGCGCCATCCTCCGCGACCGCGACCGGCGCCAGCGCATCAACGACCACGGCGGACGGTCGGTGGATGCCCTCCTCGCCCATCCGAACCTGGACAACTTCCTCACCCTGAGCCAGCGCTTCGCCGATGACACGGGTCTCGCGGCGCCGGCCATGCAGGATGCGCTCGAGGATGCCCGGGACCACGGCCTCGCGAGCATGATCATGCTCGGGAACAGCGTGTTCGCCATGGGGGAACCGGACGGGCTGGAACGGGTCCTCGGGAACCATGGCACCGTCTACCGGTCGAGCATCGATGAGCGGGGCGCGCGATTCCTCGACGTGGAAGTCCGATCGACGTGACCCGGCAGGGTCAGCGCAACCCATCGGGATACGGGGAAGCCGGCGGCACGATCGGAAGGGGCAGCATTCGCGTGCAGCGTGCAGCATGCCTGGGGATTCCGCCCCGATTACGACGGCTCCACGGTGACGCGCGTCAGCGGCGGGTGCGCCAAGCGATCCGCTTCGTCTTCGTCCCCTGCATCTGCCGCCTCTTCCTGCCACGAGTCCACGGTGACGGGCAGGAAGCGCGGGAGGAGCGCCATGACGGTGCGGGCATGGCCCGTCAGAATCCGCGTTGTGAAGCTTCCGCCGCCGGCGAGGGCAAGGGGCACGAGCACCTGGTCCGCCTGGAACGGGTCGAGGCCCCCGCCGGCCCGGAGCTCGCGTACGAGGGCCTCGCCGCATGCGGTGCCGACGGCTTCCGCAGGCACCCCGCGGCGGCCGAGCGCGTCCGCCCCGAGGAAGCGCGGCCCTTCCGTGGCCCACGCCGCGACCCCCATGCCGGTTCCGGGGCCGCGATGCACGTCCTCCTCCACGGAAGCCAATCCGAAACCGCCCGCGACGATGGCATCCCGGAGAGCATCGGTCGCGCGTTTCGCGATGTGCCGCGGCAACCCGTTCGAGTGGACATTCCCGTGGATCTTCACGTCGCTCCCGCGGCGTTCGAAGTCGGTGCGCCGGGGTGCTCCGGGACCCGTCTCCACAAGGACCCTGCCGCCGCCGGCGGGAAAGTACCCGCGCTTCACGTGCTCGGCCTGCACGTCGTACCCGAGTTCCGCGAGGACGGGCAGGTGCACGTTCATGAAGTAGTCCCAGGTGGGCGCGTACGGGACGTCCGTACCGCCTTCGAGGGTGATGGTGAACCGATCCCGTGCGGCAAGGATGGCGGGCAGGACCGTCTGGAGGATGAGCGTGACGCTCCCCGCGGTGTCCACGCCGAACGCGTATTCGCCGCCCGCGATCCGACCCGGCTCGAATTCCACGGTCGTGCCGCCTTCGACGATGCCGTGGATGCGCCCCTCGGAGAGTTCGGCAAGGGCGCGCGCGCCGGCAAGGTGTTGGGGCCGGAGGCCGGGACGCGGCCGCTTTGCGCGGATGTTCGTGATCCGCACCGGGACGCCGGTCACGGCGGCAAGGGCCATGGCCACCCGGAAGACCTGTCCACCGCCTTCCCCCTCGGACCCATCCACCTCGAGCACAAGGGTGCGATGGGCGCGGGGGGCAAAAACCCCGTCCCATCGCCGCGGCCGCGCGCGGCCAAGGATTCATGAGCGGTACGGCCGCTTCGGCGACCATGCTGGATGCCGGGGACCTGACCCGCCACCTGGACCGCTCGGGCGTGCCCCATTCGATTGTGGACCCGGGCGCGCCCACGCCCACGTGCGAGACGGCGGCCACCGCCCTCGGCGTGCGCGTGGACCAGATCATCAAGAGCATCGTCTTCGCCACCGACGCCGGGGACCGCGTCATCGCCGTCCTGCCGGGGGATGTGCGCGGCGATGCCCGCAAGGTCGCGGCAGCCACCGGCATCCGGGGGTGGCGACTGGCTCGCCCGGACGAGGTGCTGGACACAACGGGCTTTCCCGTGGGAGCGGTGCCTCCGTTCCTTGTTCCACCCCACGAGGCGCCCATGCTCGTGGACCCCGCGGTCGCGAAGGAAGATGAGGTGGTCGGCGGAGGGGGCGCCGGACACCTGCTCCTCCGATGCCCGGCCTCTGCCATCGTCGCGGTGAACCAGGCGCACGTGGTGGACATCGGCCGGTGACAACGGACCGGACCGGCGGAACCGCGCCGGACCGTGCCCTGCCGGCGGGCGCGCCGGTTCGCAACCGGCGCCCTGCACGCGGAGCATCGTGAAAGGAACCATGCACCCTCGCGCCGCGGGGGGGTCGGGATGAAGTCGGTCGGCACCCGCGTCGACGAGCGGACCCGTTGACCGATCCACCCCGCAGGTACGCACGCAAGTTTATACCCCCTGAGAAGAAGTGGCGCGGCATGAGGGAGGTAGCAGTCGCCGTACTCGTGACCCTGACGGTCATGGCCACGGCCGCGAATGCGGGAATCGTCGTCACCGATGGACTAGGCGTCACCGATGTGGTTCCCACCGGTTGGACCGTGAAACCCGGCGGCATCCGCTACGGATATCCCATCGTGGAAGCCGTGGACCGGGAAGCGGACGGCGTCCGTGAACTGATGACCTACGCGGAGGGCGCGGCGCTCATCCTTGGCGCCGGCCTCGACACCCTTGACGCGCCGGGCCACCAGGGCCGCGGCGTGGCGGCCGTCATCGACGCAACCGGCGACGGACTCGGCGATTACGTGGTGGCCGACCGCGCACGCCTCCGCATCGTGGACGCCGCCCTCGGCATCGTGGTTGCGGAAGCGGCCCACGCGGTGGACGAGGTGTACGACGTCACCGTCGTGCCGAGCGCATCCGGCGCGCACATCGTGACCATGGCGACGGTCGGCGGAGGATCCCACACCCGCCTTGTCGCATCATCCCTCCCCGACCTGACTCCCCTTTGGACCGTCGAAGTCCCGGGCACGGTGTACGTCTGGGACACCACCGAGGATGGCACCGTGATGAGCGCCCGCCAATCGTGCTTCCGCTGCCCCTCGTACCTGATCCATCACGTGACTGCCGCCGGCACCCTCGCGTGGACTGTGGAAGAGCCCACGATGTCGTATGCAGCCGGCTGGTACGATGGCGGCCACGCATGGTGGCTCCGCGGGAATGACGCCGTCATCATCGCCGCCATCGCGGACGGCACCACCACGTCCGAGATCATCTTCCCGAGTGACGCCCTCCTCGGCACGACCGCCATGGCTGCCGTCGGCGACGTGAACCGCGACGGCAAGCCCGACCTCGCCATCGCGGACGGCACCTACAAGGCGGACTTCTGGCAGCAGAACATCCTCAACGGGCGCCTCTGGTTCCTCGACGGCGCCACCCAGACCCTGCGACCCATCGGCAAACTCGAAGGCCTCGCCCGCCACCTCGCCGTCGAAGACGTGGACGGCGACGGCTGGCCGGACGTGGTCGCGGCCACCGTGACCGGTGCCCCGGCCTCTGCCCTGCCGTCCAGCACCCGGTTCTGGTACCCCCAGGGCCTTGTCGTGAGCGCGGCGTCCGTGAGCAAGTAGTCGGGCCCGGAACTCCGCCTGGATTGGGCGCGCCTGTTCACCGGCGGCGGCGTCCTCGGCTGGCAGCACGTGTACCATCGCGGCCTCACCGTGGCTGACGTGGGCCCGGGCAACACCCCGGCCATCGCGGTCGCCCGCGACTGGGCCGGCGCCCTCGACCTCCTTGACCCGCATACGGGCGCGACCCTCGCGCACCGGGAATTCCCCGCGAATGCCGTGACGGCAGAGGAATCCGCGTGCGGCATCACCGTGGGCCACATGTCGGGTCACGTGACCCTCGGGAACGGCAACGTGGGCCTCGTCCCGGACGTGCCCATCGCGGTTGCCGCGTCCGACGATTGCGGCGCGTACGTGGCCACCCCGGGATACCTCGCGCGTGTCGAACCGACCGGCGAGCTCGCGTGGGCCCATCCCGCATCGTCCCCCATGACGGACCTGGAGGCCGACGGGGACGCCGTCATCGCCTACGGCGTCGACGGATTCGTGTCCCGCGTCACGGCCGCGGGGGACCTGGATTGGATCACGACCCTCGGCCAACCCGAGGTCACGAACATGCACGAAGCCTTCCCGGACGGGGACCGCCACCTTGTGGCCACGTGCGTCCTTGAATGGGGCGGCGGCGGCGCGGCGGATGCGGAAATCCTCGCCAGCACCGTGGCATCCCTCGACCCCGTGACCGGCGATGCCACCGTCCTTTTCGAAGGCGACGAGAACGCCTGCATCCATTCGGCCGGATTCCTCGACGGGGACTTCGTCTTCCTGATGGACGACACGCTCACGCTCCTCGACACCGCCACCGACACGGTCCTGTGGTCCGTCCCGATGGGTGCCGGCGTCATGCGCGGCTTCCCGTTGGACAGCGATTCCTACGCGGTCCTCGGTGACCCCGGGTCCGCGGTGTCCATCTCCGTCGTGGACGCATCGGGCGCGGTCATCGAGACCGGAAGCCCAGCCGTCCCGGCGTGGAACGCCATCACCGGCATGGCCCGGTGGGGCGGCGCGGATGTCGTGTACGCGTGGTTCGACAAGGACCTCGACCAGACCATGATCGTTGCCCTCGACGGCACCGAGAAGGGACGATTCCACCAGGACCTGAACCGCCTCCCGGAATTCGCGTGGGGCCAGCGCGGCGTCCCGTGGCTCAGCATCCTCGGTGGATGCGTCCCGTCCGGGGACGGCATGCTCTGCTGGGGCGGCGCCGGGGACGCGAACGCCATCCGCCTCGTGCCCGATACCGCGCCGCCGTCGCCGACGGTCGGCCCCCTCGCCACATCGTACCCGAGCACCCTGCCCGTGACCATCGAAGGGACCGTGACCGATGACGTGGGACTCGCCCACGCCTACGCGGACATCGCAAGCGCCGTCCACCAGCGCCGCGTACCCGTCACCATCACGGGTACCACGTGGCGCGCCGCCCTCGGCCTCCTCCCGGCCCTTGCGCCATTGGAACCGTACACGATCGACGTGACGTTCAAGGATACCGCGGGACGGGTGAGCGTGCTCTCCCGCACCTTCAGCGTGGAGGACGCGGGCAATATCCCGCCCACCGCGGCTTTCCGCGTGACCACCGCGAATCCGGTGACGTGGCTGGGCGTCCGCGTCGTCGACGACAGCACCGACCCCGATGGCATCATCGTCCGCCGGACCCTGACCGCAGGCGGATTCACGTTCCCCGTGAACGACAAGAACGTCGCGAGCGTGATCTTCCGGACCCCCGGCACCCACACCATCCGCCTCGAAGTGGAGGACAACGAGGGCGCCACCTCCGTGGTCGAGCAGACCGTGGTCGTCGCGAACCGGGTGCCGTCCATCATCCTGCTCCTGCGCGGCGCCCATGGTGCCCCCATCGAGGGGGAGGACGCCTTCCTCGACTTCCGCGTATACGACGCGGACACGGACCTCTCCTCCGTGAGCCTCATGGTGGACGGCGCCCCGGTGGCGCTTCCGCCGGCCACGGGCCGATACATGCTGGAGACGATCCCCCTCGGCATCGTGCCGGCCGGCGGCATCACGGCGGCTGTCGTGGCGGAGGATTCCGCGAGCGGCATCCGCACGAGCGCGCCGAGCTTCGTCGTGGCATCGAACCAGGCGCCGACCGCCGCGCCCGCTGCCGCCCCCATCGACGCGCCCGGCACCGTCACCCTCGACGGCCGCGCAAGCCGGGACCCCGAAGGCCGCGCCCTCACGGCCCTCTGGACGACGCCTTGGGGCACCTTCGACACCCTCGTTGCGACGGTCGATGTCCCGACCATGGGATCGTACCCGGTGTCCTTGACCGTGACGGACCCGAG